>CAYVOE010000199.1:0-9178 GCA_964452795.1 uncultured Nitrospiraceae bacterium | reverse complement strand
CGTTTTCGTTCATCATGGCGGCCGCGCAAGCGGCTTGGGGGCTCGCAATGACGGGGGGGCACGCTCACCGCCCCGTCCGGCGCAGCCCTCGCAGGCTTACGACGGGTGGGGGGGACGCCGGTGGCAGGACAGTCCCGTCCGACTGTCGGCCTTGTAGTGCTACGTATGTATCCCTTTCAGGGAAAAGAAGAGGGAGGCGGTCCTTAACCCAGGGTGGCGCTTGCTATCGCTCGCTGACCCTGGGCTAAATCATATATCCCCTTCAGGGAATTTCCACAGGTCGGGGGCCATCCGGCGACGGTCCGATCGTGGGTCAGGGCAGCGCGCTGCGCATGAATACCCTTCGGGCGGTACCCTGGAGCGGGGAGACTCATCAGGACAAGAAAAAGCCCCGGGAAGGGGTTCCCGGGGCCGGGGATGGCTACGAGGCCGTCTGTTTCGGGGCGGCGGCCTACGCGGGCGTAGGTTTTTTCAGGTGAAGTTGTAGCCGCTTTCTTCGTGCTCGGAGATGTCGAGGCCGGCCCGCTCCTGCTCGTCGCCGACGCGGAGGCCCATGACCGCGTCCAGCACCTTCAGGATGATGAAGGTGACGACGCCGCAGTAGACGATGGTGACGCCGACGCCGAAGAACTGGAGGCCCACCTGCTTGAGCATGCCGTGCTCGAGGTCCATGTGGCCGCCGAGGACGGGGTAGCAGAACACCCCCGTCAGGATGGCTCCGACGAACCCGCCCACGCCGTGGACACCGAAGGCATCGAGGGCGTCGTCGTAGCCCAGGGCGCGCTTGACGCGGGTGGCGGCGTAGAAGCAGATGACGCCCGACGCCAGGCCGATGGCCACCGCGCCCAGGGGACCCACCGTGCCCGCGGCGGGGGTGATGGCCACCAGGCCGGCGACGGCGCCCGACACGGTGCCGAGGGTGGTGGGCTTGCCGTGGTGGAGCCATTCGGCGAACATCCAGGAGAGGGTCGCCGTGGCGGTGGCGACCTGGGTCACCAGCATGGCCATGCCGGCGAGTCCACCCGCCGCCAGGGCACTGCCCGCGTTGAATCCGAACCAGCCGACCCAGAGCATGGCGGCGCCGGTGACGGTCATGGGCATGTTGTGGGGAGGCATGGGCGTGTTCGGGTAGCCCGCGCGGGGGCCGATGACCAGGACGCTGACGAGGGCCGCGATGCCCGCGTTGATGTGGACGACCGTGCCGCCGGCGAAGTCGAGCACGCCGAGATCGAACAGCAGGGCTCCGTCTCCGCCCCACACGATGTGGGCCACGGGAACATAGACCAGCGTGAACCACAGCGCCAGGAACCACAGGACCGCGGAGAATTTCATCCGTTCCGCGAAGGCGCCGACGATGAGCGCCGGCGTGATGATGGCGAAGGTCATCTGGAACATGACGAAGACCGTCTCGGGGATGGTGCCCGAGAGGGAATCCACCCCGACGCCTTGCAGGAAGGCCTTCGACAGGGTTCCGATGAAGGTGTAGAGGCCGTAGGTCCCGGCCTCCGCGTTGTCCGGCATGGCGAAGGCGAGGCTGTAGCCGTACGCGATCCACAGAAGGGTCATAAGGCCCGCGATGGCGAAACACTGGACCAGGATCGACAACACGTTCCGGGTCCGGACCAGTCCGCCGTAGAATAAGGCGAGGCCGGGAAGGGTCATGAACAGGACCAGCACCGTCGAGGTGAGCATCCAGGCGGTGTCGCCCGTGTCGCACACCGCTTCTTCCTGACCCCAGGCCGTTCCCGCAAGGGTCACCAAGCCTGCCAGCGCCATCAGAAACCTACCGCTTTGTATCTTCTTTGCTAACACGTCAAGTCCTCCCCCACTGGGATTCGGTGAACGCACCTGTTCGGGCCGGGCGGGCACGCCCCTCGACGGCGGCTGTCGCCCGCCGCTAACCGGTGATTCCGTCCTTTCCGGCCTTCTTTCTTGTGTCCGATACCTACCGTTTGGTGGCTTTTTTCGCGTTGCGCACACGCGAAGCGCGGCAAATACCGCCCTCAGCCTGAGGTTGAGGGCCGTCCCTGGCTCCTCGTGGCGGAGAATATGCAACCGCCGTGCCACTCTTTCGCGTCGGTTCCCGGAGGAGGGGACTTGTCTTTTGCAGGCGACGGGGGTGGTGGTGTTTAATGACGTGCAATTTCGCAACCATGGAGGAGAAGCCACACATGATGCTTGCACTAACCGCGGTGGTTGTGTCCCTGGCGGTGGCGGCGCCGTCGGAAAAGCCCATCCCGGTAATCCTGGACACGGACATCGGCGACGACATCGACGACACCTGGGCCCTGGCCATGATCCTGGGGTCGCCTCAGCTGGACCTGAAGCTCATCACCACGGCCTTCGCCGACACGGCGACCAAGACGCGGCTGACGGCGAAGATTCTGGAGCGCCTGGGCCGGACGGACATTCCTATCGGAACGGGCCCGGCCACCAGCCAGAACGCCATCCACCAGGAAACGTGGCTCGGCGACTATACCCTCGACGGGTACGAAGGGACGGTCCACGAGGACGGGGTTCAGGCGCTCATCGACGCCATTCATGCGTCGGAGGAGCCCATCACCCTCATCGTCATCGGCCCTCAGACCAACATCGCCGAGGCGCTGCGCCGCGACCCGTCCATCGCCGAGAAGGCGCGGGTGGTGTCCATGGCGGGAAGCGTGCGCGTGGGGTATGAAGGCCGAAGCGAGCCCCAGCCCGAGTGGAACGTGAAGGCGGATCCCGAGGCGGCCCAGGCGGTGTTCGCGGCGCCGTGGGAAATCACGCTGGCGCCGCTGGACATCTGCGGCACCCTGCGTCTCGCGGGCGAGGATTACCGGCGCGTGGCCGATTCCGAGGCGCCCCGGGCGAAGGTGGTGATCGAGAACTACAACCAGTGGACCAATCGGCGGCACCATCCCGAAGATTCCAGCAGCGTCCTCTTCGACACGGCGGCCGTGTACCTGGCCTTCGCCGACGAATGGATGAATGTGGAGACGGTCAAACTCAAGGTCACCGACGACGGCAGCACGGTGGAAGCCGAAGACGGGCGTCCCGTGCGCAGCGCCATGAGCTGGAAGGATGAGCGGGCTTTCAAAGATTTGCTGATCCGGTCCCTGACCGAAGAGAATCCCTGACGGACGGAGCGTAGAGTCGTCTCATCCGGCACCCCCAGCATGTTTGGGGGTGCCTTTCTTGTAGACGCTACGCCTGGAAGTCGTGGGGGCACGGGGACTGTCGGCGGCAGGCGCCTTATTCCGCTACATGCGCGGGGCCCATGCGGCGTACCGCGGCCGGGAGCACCTCGAGCACGCGGTCCACGTCGGCGTCGGTGTTGTCGCGGCCGAGGCTGAAGCGGAGCGCGCTCAGGGCTTCCTCGTGGGAACGGCCCATGGCGAGGAGCACGTGAGACGGATCGAGCGAGCCCGCCGAACAGGCGCTGCCGCTCGACACGGCGATCCCTTCGAGGTCGAGGGCCAGGATGAGGGATTCGGCCTCGAATCCCGGGAAGGCCACGTTGAGCAGGTGGGGCAGGCGCGGCGCGCCCTCGCCGTTTACGCGGGCGTCGGGCAGGGCGGCGCGGATACCTTCCTCGAGCCGGTCGCGCAGACGGGCCAGGCGTTGCGCCGACTCCGCCAACTCCGCGCGGGCGAGTTCGCAGGCCTTTCCGAATCCCACGATGGCGGCCACGTTCTCCGTGCCCGCGCGCCGGCCCCGTTCCTGGGCGCCGCCCACGGCCAAGGGCACCAGGGGCGTGCCCTTCCGGACGTAGCAGGCGCCCACGCCCTTGGGGCCGTAGAGCTTGTGGGCGGACAGGGCCAGCAGGTGGACGGGGGCCGCCTTCACGTCGACGGGGATCCGTCCGGCCGATTGTACGGCGTCGCAGTGAAACAGGACACCGTGTTCCGCGCAGAGCGCCGCCACTCGTTCTATCGGCTGGACGACGCCCGTCTCGTTGTTGGCGTGCATGACGGACACCAGCAGCGCCCCTTCCCGAACCACGGCCTCGACGGCGTCGAGGTCCACTTGCCCCGTGGCGTCCACCTCGAGTTCCCTCACCTCGGCGCCGTCGTAGTGGGCCGCGTGGTCGACGGCGTGGAGCACGGCGTGGTGTTCCACCGCCGACGCGGCGATGAGCGGGCGCGTGCGGCGGGCCGCGGCAATGGTGCCCCGGATGGCCAGGTTGTCCGACTCGGTGCCGCCCGAGGTGAAGAAGACCTCCCGCGGGTCCGCGTTGATCAGGGCGGCGACCTGTTCGCGGGCGGTGTCGACGGCCTGGCGCGCGGCCCGTCCGAAGGCGTGGATCGAGCTCGGATTGCCGAAGCGCTCCGACAGATAGGGCATCATGGCTTCGAGCACCTCGGGCCGCATCGGCGTCGTGGCGCTGTGGTCCATATAGACGGGTCGGGATTGAGACATGGAAAAAGGCCCTTTCGCTGCTCGCCCGGGACGCTCCGGGGACTGCGTCAGAGGCAACACCCGCGGCGTTCGGTGTCTATTCCCGAGGAAAGGCGCGAGAGCGGGGGCGCGGGTCAGGATGCGTCGTTGGGCAGGACCACGAGGTCGAACCAGTAGTGTTCGAGATCGCGGACGGCCTTGACGAATCCCTCCATGCGCACGGGCTTGGCCACGTAGGAATTCACCCCGAGGTCGTAGCTGCGCAGGATGTCCTCCTCCTGAGACGAGGTGGTGAGGACCACCACCGGGATGCGCCGCAAGTCGGGGTCCTGCTTGATCTGCTGGAGCACGGCCCGGCCGTCGAGCTTGGGCATGTTGAGGTCGAGGAGGATCAGGTCGGGCCGGGGCGACGCGTCGGCGTCCTGAAAGGGACCCCGGCGGTAGAGGTAGTCCAGCGCCTCCTCGCCGTCGTTGACCACCATGAGGCGGTTGCGCACCTTGCCCGCCCGCAGGGCACGTCGGGTGAGCTCCTGGTCTTCCGGGTCGTCTTCCACCAGCAGGATAATGGCGGCTCGGCTGCGCGCATCCCTCACAACGGATCCTCCTGTCGGGGTTTCTTGAGTGTGAAGCGAAATATCGTTCCCCTTTCGGGGGCGGGTTCGGCCCAGATGCGTCCGCCGTGGCGCTCGACGATCCGGCGGCAGATGGCGAGGCCGATGCCCGTGCCCTCGTACTCGCCTCGCCCGTGGAGGCGGCGGAAAGGAGCGAAGACCTGCTCGGCGTATTGGGGCTTGATGCCGATGCCCCAGTCCCGCACGCCCAATTGCCAGCCGTCCTCGAGGGGTTCGGCCGTCAGCTCGACCCGGGGCGCGTCGGACCCGTGAAATTTCAGCGCGTTCCCGATAAGGTTCTGGTAGAGCTGCGTGAGCAGGCTGAGATCGCCCTTCACCACGGGCAGACGAGGACGATCGATGACGGCGGAGGTCTCCCGGATCCGGAGTTCGAGGGCGTCGAGGGCGCGGTCGACGCAGCGATCCAGCGGGATGGTCCGTAGCTCCATTTTCTGTCGACCCGACCGAGACAACGCGAGCAGGTCCTGTACGAGACGCTGCATGCGGAGGGCGCCCGAGGTGATGGCGCGCAGGTCCGTTTCCACGGCCTCCCGATCTCCCTTTTCCAGGTCTTCGCGCAGGAGATCGCTGAAGGCGGCCAGCTTCCGCAGAGGCTCCTGCAGGTCGTGGCTCGCCACATAGGTGAACTCGTCGAGGTCGTGGTTGCGTCGCCGGAGGTCTTCGTTGGCCTGTTCGAGCAGGCGCGCGTGCTCCGCCAGCGCCTCCTCCATGTTCTTGCGCTCGGTGATGTTCCGGCTCATGCCCACCAGGCCCGTGACGCGTCCCCGGGCGTCGTGGAGCGGGACCTTGGTCGTGAGGACCCACTGCTTGTGGCCCCGTTCGTCGATGACGGTCTCCTCACGGTTGACCAGGGCCTCGTCGGTTCGGATGAGATTCTGTTCGTCCCGGTAATACCCCTCGGCGAGGGTGCGGGGGAACATGTCGAGGTCGGTCTTGCCCACCACGTCCTCGAGGCGGCTCCGGCGCATGAGGCGCAAATGGGCGGCGTTGCTGAGCACGAAGTGGCTCTGGGCATCCTTCACGTAGATGTAGTCCGGCAGGTTGTCGATGACCGTCCGCAGCAGGCGCCGCTCCTGGGCGTAGGCCTGCTCGGCCCGGCGGCGGCGCATCACGTTCGTCACCATCTGCCCGAGAATGCGGAGCAGATGGATCACGTCTTCGCCCCAGTGGGCCCGGGGTTCCTTCGATCCCAGGCCGATAAAGCCGTAAATTTCGCCGTCGAGGTACAACGGCACGTCGAGGATGGCCTGGATCCCCTGCTCCTCGAGGAGGCCGCGCACCGCGCCCGCGTCGTCGGGCAACCGGTCGAGGGACGGGACCGCCACCACTTCGCCCGCGCGCAGCCGGCCCATCCACCACGGCATGGCCTCGATGTCGAGGTTCTGGAGACGCGCCTTGGAGGCTACGAGCCGGCCGGAGTGCCAGAGGTGGGTCATGGAGAGGCGGCGTCCATCGTCGGAGAACCGAAAGGCGTAGGCCGAATCGGCCCCGGTGAACCGGCCTACGTCTCGCAGGGCTTCTTCGATGGCCCGGTCGACCCGCTCGTTGGTGAGGCCCGTGAACTCGGTCGAGATGTCGAGGACCAGCTGCGCGAGTTCCCCCCGGTACCGCAGCCGCCGCTGGGTCTCGCTGGCCTCGGTAACGTCCGTGAAGACCAGGAGCGTGTCGGAGGGAGGAGCGCCGGCGTCGACGAGCGTGCGGGCCGTGATGCGGTAGCGCCGCGGACCTATGGGTCCCTCGATTTCGCGCTCGAAAGCCGTTTCGCCGCCGCCGGCCGCGGTGGTCAGGAGGATGTCGCTCAGCAGGGCTTCGGACGGCCCTTCGCTGGGCTTGGAAGGTTCGATAAGGCCCGACGTTACCGGCGGTTGTTCGAACAGCTCCGCCGCCGCCCGGTTCATGTGGGTCACCGCGCCGTCGGGATCCAGCAGCAGCGCCGGCTCGTGGAGGCTCTCGAAAATGCTGCGGTATCGGTCCCGTTCTTCCACGAGCGCGGGGCTCTCCGCCCCTTGGATCAGCGCGCACCATTCCGTGCAGAGGCCCGCTTCCACGCCGTCGAAGAATCGGTCCACGGGCTCCGGATCGGCCGCGCCGGCGTCGCGCAGCAGGTCGCGGTATCCCTCGCGGAAACATTTCAGCAACCCCAGCGCGGCTGCGAGGGTGAGTCCTCGGGCGTGGTGACGACGGGCTTCTTCGGCGCCGGCCGTGGCAGAGGGATCGGGGGCGGAGTCGCTGGGCGGAGGCTCCGGGCGGTCCAGGGTGTGGGCCAGGGCCCGCGACAGGTTCCGCACGGACGCCCGCCAGACTTCGGCCTCCGTCGGACCGTGCTCGGCGCACCCCCGGAGTCGGGCGTGGTGAACCGCCCGATCCGCCAGCCACGCCTCGCGCGAGATCACCCGCTCCGCCATCGACTGCATACGGAGTCCGCCTCTCGATGATGCTCGGGGGGCCCGCGGGCTGCCGGCCCCGTTTCCGGAACCTCGACCTGTCCGCATTATATACCGCCCTGCCTTCGCCGCGGCATATCGAAGTTCCATACCTCCCGGACCGCGCCGGAATCGGTCTTGATCGCCTGTCGGCGGTGCGTCATCATCTCATTCGGTCTTAACTCGGAAGGAGACGACTCATGAGACATACCCATTTTGTGCGGCCCGCCCTCGCCTCGACCCTTTCGGGCATGACCGGCGGCGATTCGCCCGGGGGAGGCCGCTGGCCCCTCGGCGCCCAGAGCTACAGTTTCCGCAAGTTCGGCTTCGAAGACTCCATCCGCCGGCTCGAGAATCTCGGGCTCGACACCATGGAATTCTGTGCCGTCCATTTCCCCGCCGACCCCGATCATCCGGGCCTCGGGCGGGTCAAGGAGACGCTGGTGTCCCGGGGGATCCGGGTGCCCTGCTACGGCGTGGAGCACTTCGCCGACGACCGCGAGGCCAACCGGAAGCGGTTTGTCTTCGCTCAGTCCATCGGCGCGTCCATCCTCACCGCCGACCCCGCACCGGAGTCCTTCGACGACCTGGACCGGCTCTGCGAGGAGTTCGGCATCCGCGTCGCCATCCACAACCACGGCCCCGGCGCCCGCTACGACAAGGTCGAAGACACCCTCAAGGCCGTGCGCGACCACAGCCCCCTCATCGGCGCCTGCGTCGACACGGGTCATTCCATCCGTTCCGGCGAGAAGCCCCACGAAGTCATCCGCGCCCTGGGCGATCGGGTTATCTCGCTTCACCTCAAGGACTGGCGCCACGGCGGGGGCGAGACCATCCTGGGCCAGGGCGACCTGGACCTCGTGGAAACGGCCCGCGCCCTTATGGCCATTGCCTTTACGGGCCCCATCGTCATGGAGTACGAGGAAAGTCCGGAAGACCCCGTGCCCGACATGCGGGAAGGCATGCGGAACTGGCAGGAAGCGGTGGCGGCGGCCGGCGCGGAGTCCGAGAACGAGGGCTTTGCCGAGTCCTGAAGCGGCGGCCCTGGGCCCCTTTTCGCGGCCATTTTCCGGCACGTTACAAAAACGCTTGACAACCCCAAAAGCGGATGGTATAGTCCGCGTTCCTTGTCCACGACGGGGTTCGCCTCGCGCGAATGCGTCCGGGACGGGGGGCGCCAAATCCCGGGAAATAAACCCGCGACCCCTGGCGTTAAGTGGGCTGGCCTGCGGGACTCAAACCCCGCGGGCGCCGAAGAAAGTTGAATCGTTCGAACCTGCAAAATCGCCGTCTCGCGGTCCTCGGCGGTGCCTTTCGGCTCCGACCGAACAGGCCGGGAAACTCGGGACTATAACCCCCGACAGAGGCGTTTTGCAGTATGGTCCACGGGGGGCGTCCCGGCGCCGCAAGGCGCATCCAAACGGGACGAACAACACCGCTCACGAATTCCAAACGGGTTCTTGACAACGGGTGTTCCCTGTGGTACATTCCCGCGCTCCTGCGGCGGCACGGCCGCGGCGGGAGCGGTTGACCCTCCGGCCCGGGAAAGGGCCGGGCGCCGGTGCGAAGCGCCGCCGGCGACAAGGGGGTTGACAAGAGGCCAGTTGGGTGATAATATACGCGACTGCGCCCCTGCGGATGAAAAAGGAGGCGCTTCCCTCGGGCTTGGCTCGTGCGGGCTCGAAGGATCCGGTCTTTGAAAATTGAATACGGTGCATGACCTTGTAACACACCAAAGTCATGTGC
>CAYVOE010000198.1:0-9184 GCA_964452795.1 uncultured Nitrospiraceae bacterium | reverse complement strand
CATGTGGATCAATGCCGCGGGCGAGAAGTTCTGGGTCAAGTACCACTTCCATACGGACCAGGGAATGGAGTTTTTTACCAACGAAGAGGCGGCCGCAATGGCGGGCGAGGACGCGGACTTTCATCGTCGGGATCTGTTCGAGGCCATCGGGCGGGGCGAGTATCCCAGTTGGACGCTGTCCGTACAGATCATGCCCTATGCGGAAGCCAAGACCTACCGCATTAACCCCTTCGATCTGACCAAGGTGTGGCCCCACGCCGATTACCCGCTGCACAAAGTCGGAACGATGCGGCTCAATCGCAATCCGGAGAATTTCTTCGCCCAGATCGAGCAGGCGGCCTTCTCTCCCGGCAACACGGTGCCGGGCATCGGTCTGTCGCCCGACAAGATGCTGCTCGGCCGGGCCTTCGCGTACAACGATGCGCAGCGCAACCGCATCGGGACGAACTTCCATCAACTGCCGGTGAACCGCCCGAAATGTCCGGTCAACACCTATCAGTTCGACGGTCAAATGGCGTACGAACACAGCGGCAACGCCCCGGTTTATGCCCCCAACAGCGGAGGCCGGAAATGGGCCGACGAAACCGGGCCGATGGCGGACGGCTGGGAAGCCGACGGCGAGATGGTCCGCAGCGCCTACACGCTGCGCAGCGACGATGACGACTACTCGCAGCCCGGCGCACTGGTGCGCGACGTGTTCGACGACGAGCAACGGTCAAAGCTGGTGGACCAGGTGGCGGGCAGTCTGCTGGGCGGCGTGCACGGCGAGGTGCTCGAGCGGGCGTTCAACTATTGGAAGAGCATCGATGCCGACGTCGGCGAGCGGATCGAGGAGAAGGTGCTGGCAGGCAGCGCGCCCAAGCCCGCCGAAGGCATGGGAGAGGGTTAAACCCGATGAGCCCTCGAGGTGCCTGATACTCGGCACAGCGATCCGGATCCGCACGCGGATTCTCCCCTGCGCTCGATCGGTCCGGCTCCCGAGGAAGCGGACGCGACCCTGGTGCTGGTCCACGGTCGAGGAGGGACGGCCGAAGACATCCTGTCGCTCTACGACGAATTCGGATTGCCCAACCTGGCGGGTCTGGCTCCGCAGGCCGCCGGCTCGACCTGGTATCCGTATTCGTTTCTGGCGCCGCTGGAATCCAATCAACCCTATCTCGATTCCGGGTTGAAGCGGCTGGAGAATATCGTGGCCGAACTGATCGTCCGCGGCATGCCCGGCGACCGCATCGCCTTGCTCGGGTTCTCCCAGGGTGCCTGTCTGACCCTGGAATTCGTCGCCCGTCATCCCCGTCGATACGGCGCGGTGATGGGCCTGACCGGCGGTCTGATCGGGCCACCGGGGACTCCCCGCGCGTATCCGGGTTCGCTCGCGGGGACGCCGGTGTTCCTGGGAACGAGCGATCCGGACCCGCATGTTCCCTTCGCCCGCGTCCGAGAGACCGAGTCGGTCTTGAGGGACATGGGCGCCGAGGTGGAGCTGCGTCGGTACCCCGGAATGCCGCACACCATCCATCGGGACGAGATCGACGCGTGTCGGTCGCTACTCGAAACGGTCGCGTCGCGGCGGCGCGAAGCTCGCCCATGAAGGTCACGCGCGTGTACGCCGACGAGCGCGGCGAAAGTCATTTCGCCGACATGGAGATCGAACTTCGTGACGCCGGAGCGATCGGGCGGCTGTCTCAGCCCGTTCCCGCCACGTCCGTCATCTTTCGAGAGAACGAACCGACCTACGACTACGACTGGCATGTCGCTCCCCAGCGGCAGTTCGTGGTCCTGCTCGACGGCGCCATCGAGATCGAAACCTCGGACGGCGACCGGCGAACCTTCCAAGCCGGGGAGATCCTGCTCGTGGAGGATCTCTCCGGCCGTGGCCATCGCACGCGCAACGTCGAACCGCGCGAACGGCGCTCGCTGTTCATCACGCTCGACGAAACGGCATTCTCGCCCCATCGGACGGAGGAAACATGAGCAAGGCCATCGCCGGCATTCATCACGTGACGGCCATCGCCGCCGACGCGCAGACGAACATCGACTTCTATTGCGGAGTGCTCGGACTGCGGCTCGTAAAGCTGACGGTGAACTTCGACGACCCCGAGAGCTACCACCTCTACTACGGCGACGAGCTGGGGCGGCCGGGCACGATCATGACGTTTTTCGCTTGGCCGCTGGGACGACGGGGGCGCATCGGTCCGCCCCAGGTGTCGACCACCGGCTTCGTGGCGCCGGCGGAATCCATGGAGTATTGGGCGGATCGGCTGCGCCAACACGATCTCGACGTCGCGCCTCGGGCGAGTCGGTTCGGCGAACCGGTATTGGCCTTTGCCGACCCGGACGGTCTGAACATCGAGATCGTCGGCGTGGAGCAAGCGCCTTCCTCTCGCATGACCGGCGGGCCCGTGCCGGTCGAGCACACGCTGCGGGCGTTTCACAGCGTCGCCGTGTCCGAGGAGGGGTACGAGAGCACCGCGCGGCTGTTGACCGAGTTCATGGGGTTCCGTCCCGTCGGCGAAGAGGGAAACCGCTTTAGCTATCGGGCCGCCTGCGATGGGAACGCCGCGACGGTCGACGTTCTGTGTGTTCCCGACGCTCCCCGCGGTAGCATGGGGACCGGTGTGGTCCATCACATCGCCTTCCGGACGGCCGACCTCACGCAGCTCGAGGCATGGCGCGAGGCCGTTGTCGAGCGGCGTCTCAATGTTTCACCCGTCATGGATCGCTCCTATTTCAAGTCGATCTATTTTCGCGAACCGGGCGGGGTGCTCTTCGAGATCGCGACCGATTCGCCGGGCTTCACCGTCGATGAATCGCCTGATGCGCTCGCTACCGCGCTGAAGCTTCCGCCGCAACACGAGCACCTGCGGGACCAAATCGAGCGATTGCTCCCGCCCCTGACGCTGCCGAAGTGGAATTCGTAACGCGGTGAACGCGATTGCAGCCGGGTCCAGGCTCGGCTGAATCCGGCGGGTTCAAAGCGAACGAAAGCAGGACGCTCCCGGAGGTCGCAGAGGCGGATCCCCGGGAGCGTTGCCGTCTTGCGAGGAATTTTCCGGCGGTTATTGGCCGAGTTTCTGTTGCTGCTGGACCTTGTACTGGTCTTCGCGCATGAGTTTACGACCATACTCCCACTTCTCGGGCGCGAGGTTCTCGAAGTGGACCCGGTTGTCGGTAGACTGCCGCCGCAGGCGTTCGTTGTCAAAGCGCAGCGCGTTGCTCGAAAGATAATCGATGTTCTCGTCGAGGACGCGCCGGGCCTCGTCGAGTTTGCCCTCGTCTCGCAGTTGGAGGGCCCAGCGGTTGCGCTCGAGCCCGATCTGCTCGACGACGGAGGCCATGATGTCGGCGTCGATGGACTCCTCGGCGTCGCGGGCCCGATCGGTGACGCGCACGGCGATTTGTTTGCGAGTGCGGTCGCGCTCGTCGGTCTGCATGTTGGCGTAGGAAACCTCGACGTCGGCGATGGGCGTCAGGGACGAGCGGGAGAGGTAGTCGCGCGGGTAGGCGGGCAGCTCCACCTCAATAAGCACGTACTTCATCTGGCCGCTGTAGAGCTGGTTGAGGCGAGCCGTGGCCCGCGAACCGGCGATGTCGACCTCCCTTCCCAGGCCACGCACGGGACGAACGCCGTCGGCGAAGTTGATCTGCACCTTCACGTCCTGAGCCACCACGGCCAGCACGTCTCCGAATTCGGCGTCGAAGGTCCGGGCCAGGTCGCGCGGCGTCTCGGCGAACATGTGGTTCCCGTCGCTCTTGAGCGCGAGCTGGGTCATGAGGTCTTCGTTGTAGCCCAGACCCAGGCCGATGGTGGTGACGCTGATGCCTTCGCGAATCAGCGACTCCCCGAGCTCCGCCAGGTCCGACGGCGCGCTGGGGCCCACGTTGGCCAGCCCGTCGGACAGCAGGATCACGCGGTTGACCCGTTCCTTATCCAGGAACTTGCGCAGTTCGTCGGCGCCTCGGCTGACGCCCGCAAACAGGGCCGTGCTGCCGCCCGCGTCGATGGACCGAATGGCGTCGGCGACCGATTCCTTGTCGCTCAGCTTGGTGGCGGGAACGCGGACGCTCACGGTGTCGTCGTAGGCCACCACGGATAGGATGTCGTCGCGCCGGAGCCGTTCCAGGGCCATCACGGCCGCCTCTTTGGCGTGGCGGATCTTTTCGCCGCCCATCGAGCCCGACTTGTCGAGGACGAGGGCCACGTTGACCGGCGGGCGATCGGTCTCGGCTTCCCGCTCGAACCCGGTCATGGCCACCCGGATATAGGCCGTCTGCTTCTGTTCGATCAGGACCACCGACTGGCTGAGGTCGGCGTCCACGTCGACCTTCTGGGCGGCGGCCGTTCCCGCGCCGCACAGCACCAGGACCGACAACAACGATAGTGCTCTCGTTCTGCTCATGGCGCATTCCCTTTCCGGTGTGTAGCGTCTCCACACACAAGGGTAGCCGATGGGACGGCGAAGTGAGTCAACCGTGTGCAAGGGGATTGTAAAAAGTTTGTGAGGTCGAGAGCGGAATGGAGCCGTTCCGAGGGCCGGGCTCAGCGGGTTCGTTCCGGTTCCCGGACAGGCGCCAGCAGGACGTCGTCGAAGCTCACGCGGTCGGCACGGGGCGCCACCTTGAGCTGGACGCGAACGGCGTCCCAGGTGAGCCGGGAGCGCGCATAGGCGGCCTGCCACGCCCAATCGTCGGCGGATTCGCCCGCGGCGTCGCCGTCGAACACCACGCGTTCGCGCTCGTTGAGGGCCTGCAGGCCGAGACCGCCCGCCCCCGGCGCCGACCGCACCCGGCCCGCAAGAAGATAGCCGGCGTCGTCCTCCACCGGCGCGGGCACGCTGTAGTACCACGTCAGCTTGTCGAGGGAGAGGAAGTTGTTTCCGGAGGCATCCTCCTCGACCCGGGCGGCGGATTCGGTCCGCAGCCGGAACCATTCCCGCGCCGTGTCGATCCAGCCGGGCACGGCGCCTCGGCCGGGCGGAAGGGATTCGACCCCTTCCCAGTAGGCCGCGTTCCGGACCCATTGCAGTTGAACGATTACGTCGCTCCCCCGCTCGAGGGTGAGGGTGTCATAGGCCTCCGAGGCAGAGTAGGACAGTTGGGACGGCCCGATCTCGGGCGGATCTTCGTCTTTCCACAGGATAAGCAAGGGAACCCGGCCTCCCCATGCGGGATAGGCCGGCGAGGTCGCGAAAGCAAGAGGCGTGAACCGCCGGTATTCATCATGAACCTTGGGACGGGAAAGGGCCTCCAATCGGCCGATGGCTTCGTCGAGCCGGGCCCGTATCTCATCGTGGGTCGGCCAGGACGCCGCCGCCTCTCCGTCCTTCGGCAGGGTCGAGCGAAGGGCCGCGGCCCGGGCCAGAGCGAAGCTGCGATACAGGTCGTTCGGAGGCACGCGAAGATAGGCCTCGAGGGCCGGAATCAGTTCGCCCGCCTCGTCGAGGGCCGCTCCGAGAAAGAAGGCGGCGTGGGCCACGCCCGCCCGGGCGGCGCGATCGAGCGGAGTTTCGCACGCGGCGTAGCGCCCCCGGGCCAGGGCCGCACGCCCCTCGAAGTAGTCCGCCTCGGCCCCATGCTCGCCACGCCGGCGCAGGTGCTCGGCCCATCGGACGACCTCATCCCAGTCGCCCGCCCCTTCCGCGGCGCGCGCGAGCCGCATCGCCTCGGTCGCGCTCAGCCCGACCTCTTCCTCCGATGACGGCGCGCCGAACTCCCGTGCCCGCGACCAGAAACCCAGGCGCGCGTAAGCGCCCTGCAGCGCCTCGGCGTACGGTGCGAAGTCGGGGCCGGCCGGATCGGCATAGGCCCGGGCCAACTCGAAATCCACCACCGCCTCGTGCACCCGGTCCGCGTGATAGTAATGGGCGCCTCGAACCATGCGCGCCGGAGCGAAGTAATACGGACGCCGCGTGTCGCGATAGGCTGCCTCGGGCGGATTCCGCTCGAGGGCAAGGGCGCGACCGAGCTGCTCGAGCCCCGCCGCGGCTTCCCCGTGCTCGATCAACAACCGTCCGTAGGCCGTGTAGGCCATGGGGTCGTAGGGCCGCTGCGACACGGCGTGGCGCCCGATGGTCCGCGCCCTCGCCACGTCGCCCGCCGCCACCGCCTCGGCCATGGCGGCCTCGTAGTTCTCCGGACTCGACGCCTCGAACTTGGGGAACACTTTCGGATAGCCGTAGACGAAGGCCACAAACAGCGCCCCCGACAAGACCGCCAGCGCGACAAGGGACCGTCCGTGCGAACCGTTCACGTCCATTGGGTCGCCACGATGCGCGCGATGCGCTGTGCCGCGCGGCCGTCCCACAAGGGCGGGGTGGCGCCGTCGAAGCCGTCGGCGGAGTTCGCGACCTCACGGTAGGCGGCGACGATGCGGCTCGGCTCCGTGCCGACCAGGCGGTTGGTGCCGACCTCGCACGTGATGGGCCGCTCCGTGTTGTCGCGCAGGGTCAGGCAGGGGACCTTCAGTATCGTGGTCTCTTCCTGGATGCCGCCGGAATCGGTGAGGACGATGCACGCGTGGGCCATCAGCTTCAGAAACTCGAGGTAGCCCAGGGGCTCGGTCAGCCGCAGGCCGCGCAAGGCATCGAGGCGGCCGTCGAGTCCGGCCGACGCGATCCGCTGTCGCGTGCGCGGATGAAGGGGAAACACCACGGGCATGTCGGACTGGACCGCCTCGAGCACGTCGAGCAGGCCGGCAAGCGCGCGGGGATCGTCCACGTTGGCCGGCCGGTGCAAGGTGGCTACGGCATAGCTCCGCGGCGTCAGGCCCAGGTCTTCCAGAATGGAAGAGGCCTCGGCCTGGGCCCGGTTCCTTAGTAACGTGTCGATCATGACGTTGCCCACGAGGTGTATCTTCTCTTCCGCGATCCCTTCTCTGCGCAGGTTCTCCACGCCCGACGGTTCCGTGCAGAACAGAAGGTCGCTGATGGCGTCGGTGAGGACCCGGTTGATTTCCTCCGGCATGGTCCGGTCGCCGCTGCGCAGGCCCGCCTCCACGTGGATGAGCTTCACCCCCATCTTGACGGCCACCAGCCCGCAGGCGATGGTCGAATTCACGTCGCCCACCACCAAGACCGCGTCGGGCCGGCGCTCCTTCACCACCGGTTCGAAGGCGCGCATCACCGCCGCCGTCTGCTCCGCGTGGCTGCCGCCGCCGCAACCGAGATGGATGTCGGGCTCGGGGATCGCCAGTTGCCGGAAGAACAGGTCGCTCATCTTCTCGTCGTAATGCTGCCCCGTGTGGACCAGCACCGGCTCGAGCGACGGCTCCTCCCGAAAGGCGCTCATAAGCGGCGCGATCTTCATGAAGTTCGGCCGCGCCCCCGCCACGCACACTATCCGCATACCGCCGTCTCCTCGCGCCCCGCCACCGACCGGAGGGTCTCCATGTAGTCGGCGGCCAGCTTGTCGCGGTCAAACCGGGCGATCACGTAGGCCCGTCCCGACTCGGCGCAGGCCGCCCGCAGCGCCGGGTCGCGCCGGAGCCGAAGCAACGCCTCCACCAGCGCGTCGGCGTTCTCCGGCTCGAAGTTGATGCCCGCGCCGGCCCGCTCGATGAACTCCGCGGCGAACCCGCCCACGCCGTTGAGAATCGGTCGGCCCATGCCCGCCGCCTCGAATATCTTCGACGGCATCACCGTGGTGAACAGGTCGGTCTTGCGCAGGTGCACCAGCGCCACGTCGAGGATGGCCAGGAAATCCGGCATCCGCTCCTTGGGCTGGCGCCCCGTGAACACCACGTTGTCGAGCCCCCGCTCCTTAGCCCGCGCATCGAGATCCTTGCGCGACGCCCCGTCGCCCACCAGCAGGAACGCGATGTCGTCCACGCCGCTCGCCTTCAGCTTTTCCGCCGCCTCCAGCGCCACCTCGAGCCCGCAGGCCATCCCCAGCGTGCCCGTGTAGCCGCAGACGAATTTCCCCTCGAGCCCGTAACGCCGCTTCAGCTCCCCGTCGGGCGGACGCGGCTCGAACAGCTCCCGGTCCACCCCGTTCATGATCACCTCGATCCGCTCGTCGGCCACCCCTTTCTCGACGAGCCGCCGGCGGTAGCCGTCGCCCACCGTCACGATGCGGTCGGCCGACGCGTACATCACCGCCTCGAGCCACTCGAGGAGCCGCAGGATGCGGCGGTTGCCCAGAGCCCCCACCGCCTCGATCGACTCCGGCCAGAGGTCGCGGATTTCCAGGACGAAAGGTACCCTCCGGAAGAACCGGAACAGCACCCCCGCCCATCCGCAGAAGAACTGGGGCGACGTGGCGACCACTACATCCGGCCGACGCAGACAAAAGGAGTACAGAAACGCGCTGACCATATAGGACACATAGTTCGCGATGCGGCGCACCGTCCCCTCGTTCGCCGCGATGTACGTCCACACCCGCCGCACGTCGATGCCGTCCATCGTTTCCCGCTGCCACAGCCGGTTGCGGTAGCCCTCGTAGACCACCCCCTCCGGACAGTTCGGCGCACACGTCACCACCGTGACCTCATGCCCCGCCCGCACCCACCGCCGCGCATTCTCGTACGTCCGCGACGCCGGCGCATTCCCCTCCGGCGGAAAATAATGGGTGAAGAAGAGTATCTTCATATCGACCCGGATATTCTGCCGCGGGCGGCCCTGGCGCTCGAAGATCGCGTCGCAACCTCCCGACACAGTTCCACAAAACGTTCCCCCCAATACTCGGATGAAAAAAACTCGGCCTTTGTCCTCGTGTTCCGGCACATCTCTTGATAGAGTTCCGGCTCCTGCACCAATCGGAGCATTGCCTGCGCCAGGGACTCGGCGTCCCTGGGCTCGACAAGAATGCCGACCGTCTCGTCCACGATCTCCGGAATCGACAACCACCGCGTGGAGATTACGGGCAAGCCCGCCATGTACGACTCCAGGATTGCCCCCGGATACCCTTCTCGCGGATAGAACGTGGGAAGCAGGCTCGCGTCGTACCGCCGTAGCGCCGGTATGACCTCCTCGGGTCGTAGTTCTCCCCTGTACTTCACGTTTGGGCAGTCCGCGAAGGTATCCGGATTCAAATCATCAGCCCAGGGCCCGTAAACGTCGATCGAGATCTCAACCGGCAGTTGCTTCGAAGCCTCCGCAAGGACCTCCATGCCCTTTTCCGTGCACACCCGGCCAACGTAGACGAAACGGGTGCAACGCTCGCGCTCTTCCGGCACGTCAGAGCCGCCGTC
>CAYVOE010000197.1:0-9192 GCA_964452795.1 uncultured Nitrospiraceae bacterium | reverse complement strand
AGTGTATCCCTTTCAGGGAAAACCGAGGTGGTGCCGTAGGTACCCGGGGTGGCGCTCGCTTACGTTCGCTGACCCTGGGCTAACCTATGCATCCCCTTCGGGGGATTGACCCCGCGGGCGGAGGGTGACGCCGAGACAATCACGTCGTTTATCCGGTCGACGCGCTACGTGTGCATTCCCCCCGCACAAACACCTCCCGGGCGGGTCAGTCTCCCGAGAGGTAGGGGGTGTACTTGCGGTCCGATCCCTGGATGTGGTGGGTCAGCCAGTCCTTGAGGAAATTCATCACCTCGAGGGTCATCATGGTGCGGCCTTCGCGGAACTGGTGCTGCAACTCGACGGCCTTTCGCGTGAGCTCGTCGTGCTGGGCCTTGTGGTTGGCGTAATCGGGGTAGCGCGCCGCGCTCATCATGCGCTCCTCCGTGGCGAAATGCATTCGCGTATACATCACGAGCTCGTTGAGGATCTTTCCCAGCACCTCGTTGCCCTTCCCGGACCGCATCGCGTCGTGCAGTTCGTTGATCATGTCGAAAAGCTTCTTGTGCTGGAGGTCGATGGTCGTGATGTTCACCTTGTACCGATCGTTCCACGTAAGCAGCGCCATGGCACCGGTCTCCTCTCTTGGGCCCCCCGCGGGATGACGCAATTTATATCGGTTGCCGGCGGCGGAACTTCACGATTAGGCCCCGTCTTTTTCGTATGCTATTCTCCTTTTTCGAGGGAGGAAGTTGAGCGTTTCGGGCCCGCCACGACGCAAAGGAGACGCCAGGTGTTCAACATCGATTTCGACCGGTACAAGCTCGTCGACCTTTCCCAGCAGGTGGTGCCGGGCCAGGACATCCCCGGCCGGCCCTTCGAGACCCGCGAAGGCCGCCTCGCCGACGGCACCCGCAAGACCGACATCATCAATACCCATACCCACGTGGGCACCCACATCGAGTCGCCGTACCACTTCTACGTCCACGAGACCCGGATGCGCAACACCTGCACCGATTTCCCCCTCGAGAAGTTCATGGGACCCGCCACGCTGCTCAAGGGTTTCCTCAAGGAAGGCCGGCAGAAGGTGACGGTGGACGACGTGCGCGAGCAATTGGAGCCTCGCCGGGGTCAGTTCAAGATCCTATATGTGCGCAACGACACCGATCTGCGCCCCCTCCGGTTCGACATCGACTGCGTGGCCTATTTCGCCACCCTGGACCTCGAACTTTTCGCCTTCGAATCCACCATCCAGTTCGGCCAGGGACAGGAAGACGGCGAGCGCTTCCACGATACGCTCCTCAGCCGGGACGTGCTCCTCATCGAGTTCCCCGACAACGGACAAGCCCTCGACAAGGACTTTTTCTATATCTTCGCCGTGCCCCTCAACATCAAGAACATCGACTCGAGCGGGTGCCGCCTCTTCGCCGTCGTCGAGCGCTGACAATCCGTTGCCCAACTAAAGGGCCTTTTGCGCCGGGCCGATAAGGCTATCGGTCGTCGATGCGGAAACGTGCCGGCGGCCGGTGTTGTCCCGTGCAGGAACGATGGCACCGCGGGTAAGGCGGCCCCAGGGCCGACGGCTTCCCCGGTGTTACCTGCCAACCGGGCGCCTGTACGGCATACCCATCTTCGCCGAGGGACGCGGTGAAGCGCCTGTCGTGCCGGCGCCCGCCTCCTTTCCTTCTCCAGAACTCGCGGCGCCGACAAAAAAAAAGGGCCCGCGCCGCGATGGCGGGGCCCCAGAAAAGATGCGCGGACGTTACGCCCAGGTCATGGCCGTCTTCTTCTCGAAGATCACCGATTGCCGCAGGAACTCGACCGCCTTGCTCAGGCCCTCCCAGGCCGACATCAGGCTGTCTTCGTGCTCGATGCTCACGGGACCGTCGTAGCCGACCATGCGCAGGGTCGAGAAGAAATCGTTCCACCACGCCAGGTCGTGTCCGTAGCCGCAGGTCCGGAAGATCCACGAGCGGTTGACCTCGTCGCCGTAGTGCTTGGTGTCCAGCACGCCGTTTTCCCGCGCGTTCTGCTCGTACACCTTCGAATCCTTGGCGTGGACGTGGAAGATGGCCGAGCCGCCCAGCCGGCGCACCGATTCCACGGGGTCGATGCCCTGCCAGAACAGGTGGCTCGGATCGAAGTTGGCGCCCAGGTTGTTGCCGCACTCCTTGCGGATCCGGATCAGGGTTTCGGTGTTGTACACCACGAATCCCGGGTGCATCTCGAAGGCGATCTTGACGCCGTGGTCCTTGGCGAACTTCGCCTGCTTGCTCCAGAAGGGAATGACCTTCTCTTCCCACTGCCAGTTCAGGATGTCGAGGTAGTCGGGCGGCCAGGGGCAGGTCACCCAGTTGGGCTTGGTCGACTTCTCGTCGGAACCCGGGCATCCGGAGAAATCGATCACCACCTTGACGCCGAGCTGCTCCGCCAGCTTGATGGTGTCGTTGAGCGTCTCGACGCTCTTCTTGGCGAAGTCCTTGTCCGGGTGAAGGGCGTTGCCGTGGCAGCTCAGGGCGCTGATCTCCAGCCCCTCGCCCTTGATCATCGAGAGCAGTTCCTCGCGCTTCGGCTTGGACTTCAGCAGCTCCTTGGGATCGCAGTGCTTGTTGCCGGGGTAGTTGCCCGTTCCCAGCTCCACCGTCTGCAAGTCGAGCGGGCGAATAAGCTCGAGCACGTCCTTCAGCGGCTTGTCGCTGAACATCACCGTCAGTAGACCCAGTTTCATCTCGTGTCTCCTCCCATCGAATCGGTCGGGTCGTGAAAGCGCCGACACGGTTCTCCCCGACGCGGCGCTCCCATTTCCCCGTCGATCGTATTTGCTACTTCACCTTCTCCCATTTGCGCGTCGACGCCGACTTCTCCACCGCGTCCAGGACCTTCTGGGTTTTGACGCCGTCGGCAAAGGTCGGATAGGTCACCTTCTTGCTGTTCAGGCTCCGCAGGAGCTCGTACACCTCGTGTACGAAGAGGTGTTCGTAGCCGATGATGTGACCCGTGGGCCACCAATTCTGCGCATAGGGATGGGCGCCGTCGGTGGCGTGGATCCGCCGGAACCCCTGGAGGTTCGCCGGGTCCTTGCGGTTGTAGTAATGGAAGAAGTTCATGTCTTCCTGGTTCCACAACACCGCGCCTTCGCTTCCGTAGATCTCGATGGCGTTGTGGTTGCGCCGCCCCGTGGCGAAGCGCGTCGCCTCGAAGGTGGCCAGGGTGTTCTGTCCCCGGATGCGACCGATGAACACGGCCGCGTCGTCCACGTCCACCTCTTCCATCTTGGCGCCCCGCTTCCGGGACTTGCCTTCAGCCGTAATCCCCGTGTCGGTGTCGCTGACGGGCCGCTCCGTGACGAAGGTGGTCATGGCGCCGCATACCTCTTCGCTGGGCCCCACGAGGTACTGGCACAGGTCCGTGGTGTGGGCGGCGATGTCGCCGAGGGCGCCCGAGCCCGTCTGCGACTTCTTGAGGCGCCACACCATGGGGAAGTCGGGGTCCACGATCCAGTCCTGCTGATAGGCCCCGCGGAAATGATGGATCTGCCCCAGGACGCCTTTGTCGATCAATTGCTTGATGGTCTGTATGGCGGGTACGAAGCGGTAGGAGAAGCTGGTCATGTGCTTGATGCCGGCCTTCTCCGCCGCTTCCAGCATCTTCTCGGCCTCCTTGACCGTGTTGGCCAGAGGCTTCTCGCAAAGGATGTGCTTGCCGGCTTTCGCCGCTTCAATGGCGATTTCGGGGTGCAACCGGTTCGGCGTGGATATGTCCACGATGTCGATGTCGTCGCGCCGGATCGTCTCCCTCCAATCGGTGCTGTATTCCTCCCAGCCGTAGCGGTCCGCCCGTTCGGGATTGTCCGAATGCCCCACCAATACCTTCATCACGGGCTTCACCGGCAGGTCAAAAAACATGCCGACCTTCCGCCACGCATTGCTGTGGGCCTTGCCCATGAAATTCGCGCCGATCAGTGCGACATTGACGGTCTTCTTGGCCATTGAATTCCCTCCATCGCCAATTGTGGAGACCCATTCCTCACAAGCCGCCGCTATTATACGGGGGTAGATCCAACTTGCCAAGGCGCTCGTCGAGGAATGCTTCGCCGACCCCCTTCTCCGGCCGAAAACGCGGCGCGGAGCGATGCGCTAACACGCCGCGGGATCCCCCTTCGAGTCATGAAGGGGGATCCCGGGGATGCACGTGAGCCGTTCTGCTTTTGCCGGGTCACCTTGCGGTTCGAGCCCGTCCGGCGACGCTCGATCCGTTACGGCTGAGCGGGAGCGGACTCCTCGAGGCCGATGCGGCTGTCGTCGTTGGCGGGCCCGCGCCAGTACGGCATCAGGTGGTTCTCCACCACGAGCTTGCGCGACAGCTTCTCATCCATGAAGCTCTTGTACATGGGAATGGACGAGAGGTCGCGAACCAGCTTGTCATACCATTCCGTGAAGGTCGCCTCGTCCTGGGCGCGGGCCATTTCGAGGTAGCACCGCTGGGCGATCAGGAATCCCCGGAGCCATTCCCGGTCTCCGAAGAACTCCGGGTGGTTCAACAGCGCTTCCCCGGCCTTCTCGGCCCGCGTCAGGGCCTCGTCTCGGGAGGAATAGGGCGTGTCGCCGAAGTCCGTCTCGAGGCTCGTGTTGCGGTCGATGGGCTTCGCTTCCACGAGGTCCTCGAGGGCGTTCAACAGGTCCACGTAAAGGGCCCTGGCGCCGCCCTTGGCGTCTCGGGCGGCGATCCGGCCAATGGCGCCGCACGTCCGCGAAGGCGTGCACCGCCGGCTCGTTGGGCGTCGAATAGATCGTGAAGAACGTGGCCCCTTCAATCCCTTTCTCCCGCACCCGGGCGAGCCGCTCCTGCTGGTAGCGGATGCGAAACAGGGCGAAGGGAAAAGCGCTTTCGCCCTGCTGGCCCATCACACGGTAGACGAAGGCGTCCCGCGGAAAGGGCTGGCCGTCGAGCGTCCCGTTGAACAGGTGGGTGAAGTCGTCTTCGCCGCCGTCCATGAGGGTCAGCTTGTGGGGACCGTACTTCTCGAGGGCGAGCTGCAAGAAATCCCGTACCAGGGCCTCGGACTGCTCCTTGTTGAAGGGCACGCCGTACTCCTCGTAGATGGGGAAGGCCCAGGTCGGCCACAAACACGCTTCGACGCGCGCGCCGGGGCTGGCCGTCTCCGCCAGCGTCGCGATCGTGTTCAACTGGTCGAAGATGCGCTCGGCCTGGTGCGTGCGACAGTCGGCGCAGAAGCAGCCGCCCGGATCCCAGAACCACACGGTATATCCGTCGAGCGGCCCGTAGAGCTCCATCTGGAACCGCATGATCTTGCGGGCCAGTTCACGCGCTTCGGGCTGCGACCAACAGCAGGACTGGTAAAAGAAAAACCCCGTGTCGTCGAACGGATCGGGCGTGGTGGTCGTGGCCACGTATTTGGGGTCGTTGAAGTAGCGGCGCACGTCGATGTGGGACGGCGTGATCATCTGATACGTCTCGAGGCCGCGACGACGGGCGTAGTCGAGGAAGTTCCGCATCACGCGCATCACGCGCTGGTTCTCCGCGTGGCGCTCCTCGGCCGAGCCGGGGTAGAGGTAGTACTCGCGCCACTGGAAGAAGGTCACGCGGCTGTAGCGGGCATCCACCAGGAAATCCACGTACCCCTCGATTTCCGAGGGCGTCATGTAATCCAGCGACAGACCCGGAGCCGCGTTGAAGGCGTTCATATGATACAGCGTGCGGTTGGGCGTGGCCGGCGATTCCAGCACCGGCGCCTCCGGCAGCACAAACCCCCATTGGCCGTCGCGGATGTCCAGGCGCCGGATCAAGTCGCCCAGGGCATAGCTCATGCCCAGGTAGCCCCGGGCCGTGTCGTCCTCACCAAAGCCCGCGGCCACCACGCCGCCCGCTCCTTCCGTCGCCAGGACGTACGACTGAGCCCGCACATCGGCGTCTTCCGCCGCGACCGCCCAACCGTGGGCGGCGAATACGTGCGCAAGGTCCGCCTTGTTCCCCACGCGCAGCACGGGACGCCCTTCCGGCGCCTCTCCCAACACGGTCGGCATCGCCTCGCCCGTGAAGCGGGCCAATTCGCTGTTGAAGCGGCGCATCGCCAGCAGCGGAGCTTCGCCCGCGCTGTCCGGAAGCGAAAGGACCATCCCTTCCACCGGAACGAAGGCGTCGTCCGCCGCCCACGCCGCACTTCCCGCGGCAGCCATCACCATCAAGAACCAACCTAAGGGGATTCGATGCAACATTTGAACTTCCTTGACTGCTACCGCCGGGGTCTTCCTTCACAACCGGGCCGAATTGCCGCGGCCTGCATCTCTATCGACAGAGTTAAGCTGTATCATGACAGAGCCCCCGTGTCAAACCGGAAGGTCCGATGATGGCCCGCTGTGCCGTCCCCGGCCCCCTCGGCTGTTCGTTCTTGGCGGTTTTGGGACTCGGACCACGCCCAAGGCTTCCGGTACAGGCCAAGTCAGGAATGGGGGCCCGGCCAATCGGAGGGAGACTTTGCGCTCGGGCTTTGGGCGGCGCCCGAAATAGCGAAGGAGCGCCCGGGAAAAGGGCGCTCCGTATCGACGATTGATAACCGGCGGCCGAAGAGCGGCTCGCGCGGTGGGAGAATTATGAAAAAAGCCTGCGCCGCAGGGCAAAAAGCGCCACGAGGAGCACCGCCACGCCCAGCAATACGACCCACAGGGCCAGATTGAGGGAGCGGGTGGGGACGTCCTCGTCGCCGGCGGCGGCTGCAGCGGCGGCCCCGGTAACCGCGGGCGGAGTCGTGGCCGCGGCGCCCGGGTTCTCGGGCCGGCCGAGGGCGGCCACGGCCGTTTCCTCTCCCGCGACGGCCGTGTCGGGGGCTTCCACCCCCATCATGGGCGTGCCCGCGACGCGTGCGGGTCCGTTGACCGTGCCGGCGGGATCGGCGACCCCATCATCGGACGCGACGGCGGAGTCGGCCCCGTCGGGGGGGTTGCTCCGCAGGCCCAGCATCCTTTACCCGGCGGACGCGAGCGGCCGGCCGGAACGGTCGCGCGGCGGAGCAGCCGGGTCCGAATCCCGTGCGTCTCCGCGCGAGGCCCGTCTTTCGGCCGATCCCGAGGTGCCGCCTCCCATGGCTGCA
Source organism: uncultured Nitrospiraceae bacterium (assembly GCA_964452795.1). Lineage (GTDB taxonomy): Bacteria > Hydrogenedentota > Hydrogenedentia > Hydrogenedentales > SLHB01 > CAYVOE01. The sequence goes on along the minus strand of CAYVOE010000197.1, from coordinate 2,108 downwards.
ACGTCGGAACCCGATCCGCCCGGACTCAAGGGCTGGGGCCCTAAAACCGGCGGGAGCACGTCGTTGGGCTGCGTCGGCGACGGGTCGTCCTGCGAAGGGGTCTCCGACGGATCGGGCTGGGGTTCCGGCGTTTCGTCGGGTTCCTCCACGGCCGACTCGTCGAAGCGAAGGGTTTCGCTGCTTCCCCGAGACGGGATGGCGACGGCATCGGGGTCGGAGAGGGTGGTTTCGGTTATCGAGATGTCGGTGGAGCGAACGTCCGCACCCGGCACGCGGCGCATCACGATCTGGACGATCTCTCCGGAGGGAACGGCGTTGCGGTTCAGCCCCATCATGACGACGTTGTAGCCGACATCGGTGAGGTTGGACTGGACCTGTTTATCCGCGGCGGATGCGGCCTGGCCCGGACTCACGGAAACGGGCTCCAGCACGTTCGGATCGAATTGAAGCCGGAAATTCGCCGCCGATACTCCGCCTCCCACGTCGCCTTCCAACACCACGGGAAAGGTGATGGTATCGCCCTGGACGGACGGCGTGCCGATGCGCAGCGTGCCCGCCTCCGCCGAGACCGAAAGAGCCAACGCCCCCAGAATCAGCGCCGGCGCCGTCAACCGCATGAGACCCTGTCGCATAGAACACACCGCTCCTTCTAACAATAAGACCACCGCCTGGACTGCTCTCCCCCAGTTAACGTCCGGGAACCCCTCCCGGTTGACCCCGGCCCGGTATACGGCCTACTTGACCGAGTCCTTCTGGGCTTCGGGGGCCGCGGCAGGCCACTCGGCCGGATCGATCTCCCGGTCGGGATGGGCTTCGTCCGCCTCCTCGCGCGTGGCGCTCGGGAAGATGCAAATCATGTTGGCAAAGACGTTCACGTTCCCCAGGGCGCAGTACCGCAGAACCAGGCCGAAGAGGTAGTACCACAGGCCGAACTTGAGGATGGCCACCAGGTACACGGCGGAGCGGATGTAGTAGGTCCAAAGGCGGCTGTAGGCCTCGAAATCGGCCACGCGAAACAGCAGCGCCACCGGGTCCCACCAGAAGGCCACCATTCCCGCCATGCCCACCTGCACCGTCCGTCCCCAGGTTTGGGCGTCGTTGAGCCCGGCCTCCCGGCAGCGCTGGTACACGAAGGCGGCGAAGTAGAAAGAGAAGGCGAGGGTGATAAGGTAGGGGTTGTTGACCATGGCGTTCTGCGTGACGACGCCGCCCAGGTTCCGGAGCGCATAGAAAAACGGTTCGGGAACCAGGCCCACGAGAAAGAACACCATCCAAAGGGCCAATAACGGCAGGGACCAGATATCCCATTGCCGGGCTTGTTCAGTCACATAAACCTCCATGCGGGAGTCGGCGGCGCCGGTCCGCACGTCGTTTCAAGGGAAGGCCGAAACGCTTCATGGCATTGGAACACGCCGTCCGGCTGCGCGTCAAATTGTCGCCATCCCGCGCGCGGTCAGCATATCCCGCATTCGCCGCATGGAATGCGCCGACGACGGGTCTAGACTCTTCTCAGGAACGCCGGGTCGGTCGGCGCCCATTCCAACCGGGGCGCGTGGTCGGCCGTTCGGGGCAACCCGGGCGAAAAGTGTATATAATGAGGCGCAAGGCACGGCTCCAATCGTGCGGGGAGGCAAATCCTATGACGCAGGTGTCGACAGCGCGGCCGGGGGTGTTCCTGACGGCCGAATGGCGGTACCTGGCGATGGTGAACTACGCGGCCGATCCGTCGGCGCTCACGCCCTATCTTCCCTCCGGCGTGGAACTGGACGCCTGGGAGGGGGAAACGTTTGTCAGCTTGGTAGGGTTCTGGTTCCGCCACGCCAAGGTATGGGGCTGGGCCGTGCCGTTCCACCGCGACTTTGAAGAGGTGAACCTCCGGTTCTACGTGCGGCGGAAAGTAGACGGGGAGTGGCGGCGCGGCGTGGTCTTCATCAAGGAACTGGTGCCGCGCCGCGCGGTGGCGGCGGTGGCCCGCGTGTTCTACAATGAACGGTACGAGGCCCTGCCCATGCGCCACCGGATCGAGTTCCCCCGCGAGGATCCCATGCGCGACGTGTCGGCGGCCTACGAATGGCGCTTCCGAGGCGAATGGAACGGGATGCGCCTTC
>CAYVOE010000196.1:0-9276 GCA_964452795.1 uncultured Nitrospiraceae bacterium | reverse complement strand
AATGCCCAGGTCCTTGAACACGGCCGTCGCCACGCCGAGCTGCCCCTTGCCGCCGTCGATGAGCACCAGGTCGGGCAGGTCGTCCTCTTCCACGGCCCGCTTGAACCGCCGCAGCAGCACCTCGCGCATCATGGCGAAGTCGTCCTGTCCCTCGACCGTCTTGATGGAGAAGCGGCGGTACCGCGCCTTGTCGGGTTCTCCGTTGTCGAAAGTGACCATGGACCCCACGGCCTTGGCGCCCTGGGTGGTGGAGATGTCGTAGCACTCGATGCGGCGCGGCAGCTTCTTCAGCTTGAGTTCGCGCTGCACCTGCTCGAGGAGGTCCTCGTTCGCCCGTTCGGAAAGCTGTTTCTCCTCGAAGCTGCTCTGGGCGTTGCGGTTCGCCAGGTCCAGGAGGTCCCGCTTCTCGCCCCGCTGGGGCCAGTGGACGGTTACCTTGCCGCCCCGGGTCTCGCTGAAGATTTCGCCGAGGACGTCGGCGTCTTCGAGGGACAGGGGCACCAGGATCTCGGACGGAATCGAGGGGGCTTCGGAATAGTACTGGAGAAGGAAGGAGCTGAACACCTCCTCGACGGGCGTTTCGCGGTGGTTGAACGAGAAGGACCGGCCGCCCAGCAGTTTGCCGGACCGGTAGTAAAGGGCCTGGATCTCGACGAAACGTCCCTGGATGTACATGCCGAAGATGTCGCGGTCCTGATCGCCGCCGGCCTCGACCGTGTGCTGCCGTTCGAGGGTCCGGCGCAGGGCGAAGAGCCGGTCGCGGACGGCGGCGGCCTTCTCGAACTCGAGCCGTTCCACGTGTTCGTCGATCCGCTTGAGCAGCATCTTCTCGAGTTCGGCGCTCCGGCCTTCGAGGACCATGATGACCTGGTCCACGATCTCGTGGTAGCTGTCGCGGTCGATGTAGTTCACGCACGGGGCGGTGCACTGCTTCATCTGGTAGTAGAGGCAGGGCCGGGTGCGGTTGTTCATCACGGCGTCGGAACAGGTTCGCAGCGGGAACATGTGCTGGATCTGGCGCAAGGTCTCGCGGACGGCCGCGGAACTCGAATAGGGGCCGAAATAGCGGGCCCCGTCCTTCTTGTATCGGCGCACCACGGTGATCCGCGGGAAATCCTCCCGAGGATCGAGGCGCAGGCTCACGTAAGTCTTGTCGTCCTTGAGGCGGACGTTGTATCGGGGGCGGTGCTCCTTGATGAGGCTGTTTTCGAGGAGCAGGGCCTCCTTCTCGTTGCGGGTGACGAGGAAATCGATGCTGGCCACGCGCCGCATCAGAAACTTAACCGTGTAGCGCGAGTCGGTCTCGTTGAGATAGGCCCGCAGACGGGCACGCAGGTTCTTCGCCTTGCCGACGTAGATGACCTCGTCCTTTTCGTCGCGCATGATGTAGCAGCCCGACGTCGTGGGGACGTTGCCTACGTCGAAAGAGGCGAGGAATTCATCCGCGCTGACACGGTCGCCGGGCCGGGGCCCGAGCTCAAGCCGTTCGGCGATCATGATTTCGGGTGTTGACTCCATTGCAGAGGGAGGATAGCACACAGAACTGCGAAAACGGAACGCGCGGGAGGCGATTGGAAATGGTATAATCGCGCCGTACGCGGCCGCATTCGCCGCGGGGGAATATCCACGCATCGGGGACCACGTCGTGCCGGCCCCTCCGGTTTCCGGCGAATCCCCCGATACTCTGTAACAACCCCGCCGGCACGGTTGTTTCGCAGTGTTGAACGCTCGGCCCCGCGCCGGAACGGCGGTTCGATATGTTCGAAGCTCCCCGGACATCGCGACACCCGAACAAGGCCTCCGCACGTCGGGCGGCCCGAATCGGCTGGGGCATCGCGGGGGTGTGGTCCGCCGTCCTCCTCGTCCTCACGCTGCTGAGGCCCGGGCTCTACGGGGGCGTGTGGCTGGTGGCGCTGCAGCAGCTCATCGGCGGCCGCGCCCTCGGCATCGCCACGGGCGTCAGCCTCGGGGTGCCCAAGCCGCTCCTCCTGGTCCACAGCACCATCACCGACCTCGTCTTCATCCTGGTGCTTTATCCCCTTATGGTGTTCGGCATGGACCGCGCGTCCCGGCTTCGATTCATCGCCAAGATCGTCCGCCAGACCCAACGGCAGGCCCAGCGGTATCGCCGCTACATCGAAGGCTGGGGCCCCCTGGGGCTGGCGGCCTTCGTGTGCATCCCCCTGTGGGGGACGGGCCCCTTCAGCGGCACCGTGGTGGGCACCCTGATGGAGATGCGGACCCCCGTGATCTTCCTGGCGGTTACGGCGGGCAACTTCGGCGCCATCGCCCTTTGGACCCTCCTCTTCGGATACATTCACGGGTTTTCCGAGACCTACGGTCGCTGGATGCCGGTGGCCATCCTGGCCGTTATCCTCATCGGGTGGCTGGTCCGGCACGTGGCCGGCCGCCGCAGCGGTCGACGGCACCACGCGCCGGAAGCCGCGCCGGAGGACGACGCCGAGCCCGAGTCACTGGGCCCCTGAGTGGCTTGGGCGACTCGCCCCGGAATCTAGAACGGGAGCCTCGCCGGGACGGCCAAGTCGCGGCCGAGCCACCGTCCTCCGCCGATTCGAACCGAGGCCGAGAGCTGTGTTAAGATTCCGCTCAAATGGCCACACTTGTCGAATTAAACCGGCTTTATAAACCTGTTGAGCTGCAGATCGGACGGGTGCGTTCGACCGTATCGGAGTTGTACGCGGAGGCGTTACGCTTGGTCCACGGGTCGTCCGTATCTCGACCGGAAGTCGGGGGCAAAATGCTTCGTCCGGCCCTGTGCCTGCTTTCGGCGGGCGCGGCGGGCGCGCGCGACCTCGACCGTTTCGTGACCCTGGGCACGTCGATGGAGCTGCTCCACCTCGCGGCCCTGGCCCACGACGACGTGCTGGACAGTTCCGACTACCGCCACGGCGCCTCGTCGCTCAACGCGCGCTGGGACAACCACGCCGCGGTCTTGGGGGGCGATTACCTGGTGGCGCGGGCTGTTAGCCTTCTGGCCGTGTACAACTCGGTGGACATCGTCGTGAGCGCCATGGACTCGGTGCGCCTCATGGCCGAGGGGGAACTCGCGAATTTCGGCCTGGGACCCGACCATTTCAGCGAGGAGGCTTGCATCCACTGGGCCCGCCACAAGACCGCGAGCCTCTTCGCCGCCGCCTGCAGCACCCCCACCTATCTCGTGGGACCCGAGCACCGCGAAGCCCTCTATGAATTCGGCATGGGCCTGGGCATCGCCTTCCAACTGATCGACGACGTTCTCGACCTCTGCCAGGACCGCGACACCCTCGGCAAGCCTTCCTGCGGCGACATCGTGGAAGGCAAGAAGACCCTTCCCATCCTGTACATGCGGGAAGGCCTCGACGCCGCCGAAAAGACGCGCCTGGACGGCCTCCGGGGCCGGCCCATCGGCGACGAGGATCGGGAGTGGATCGTGACGCAGATGGAGCGGACCGGGGCCCGGGAGCGGACCGAATCGCGGGCGCGGGAGTACATCGAAGGGGCGCGGGCCCATCTCGCGACCCTGCCCGCCACGCCGTACCGCGACGCCGCCTACGGCATCACGGAATTCGTCCTCGTCCGCGGCTCCTGATTTCCAGCCGAAAGCGAAACCGGATAAACCCTTGAGCCGAACCGATCGCGATCAGGGCTCGAGTTGCCAGGCCGCCCCGGAGCTTCCCGAGGTCATCGATTCGGGGGATTCCATTGTCTCGATGGGGGAGCCGTCGCCGGGTGCGGCGTATTCGGGGAAATGCTGGATGAGGTTGCGTCCGCAATACTGCACTTCGCAGAGGAAGGCCCCGTGGCTCACGCCCTCGACACCCCCCACGTGCACCACCGACCCCAGAATGCAGAGGGTAAGGCGGGCCCGGGCCAACTCGCCCCGGGGATGAGACAGCGGCGGTGAGGCCATGCCGCGGATCCGGATGATGTTGCCCTGGCTGCCCTCGTGGTCCAAGGGCGGCCATACGGAGACCGTGTTTCCGTCCAGCACCTGAACCACCGTTGCGATATGCATGATCCCATCCCGAGTGGTGCCAGCGTCCGCAGTCGCTAGCACATTGAATGATACACCCAGTCCCGGTGTATGTTTCAAGAAACTTCGGGCGGCGGCGGGGCGCCGTAGAAGGAACCGGATTAACTCGCTGCAAAATAGCTACTTATCAGAATCAATGCAAAGGCGCGGCCCCGCGAAACCCGGAGCCGCGCCCCATCGAGAGACGTGGATAACAATTGCCTGGCTCGACGCTCTCGGCCATACAGGCGCTGACTCCGCCTCCAATACACCGACGAGCCCGCGGAGGTTACACGCGTCCGGAGCGAAGGTGCGTCGGCCGTGAGCGACCGCTCTTTCAGGTTTCCGAATCGCCGTCCTTGGGCTTAATCAGGTTCTCGAGGCCCGCAAAGGGACGGAAATCCAGCGATCCCTCTTCGTGGACTTCGCGGGTGGTGTTCGTGTGGTAACCGCTGCTCCCGGACTTCTGATGCTCGTCGTCGTGGCAATAGAGGCACAGAAGCTCCCAGTTGCTGCCGTCCGGCGGGTTGTTGTCGTGGTTGTGGTCCTTGTGGTGGACCGTGAGTTCCCGCAGGTTTTTGCCGGAGAAGGCGCGTCCGCACCGCGCGCACACGTGGGGAAACAGGGCCAGGGCCTGGTCGCGGTAGCCCTGTTGGCGAAGGGCCTGGTCCCGCTTGGCGTTGGCGACCACCTGGGCCTGCTTCTGAGGGTCCAACCGAACTTTTCGAGGCCGCATGTGCACTTCCTTATGGCTTCGTTGGCGTCTTTGAAAAGAGAATTATACCCAATCCCGGCGCGGGTCAGGCCTGAACGGTTACTTCCAGGGTTTCGCCGGCGGAAATCCGCACGGGATCGGTGAACACGACGACACAGCCGCCTTCATCCGATTCGCACCGGGCGGGGACCGCTGCTCCACCGAGGGATGCCTCCACTTTCGGGCGACGCCCCTCCGCGGGCGGGGCCACGACCAGGCGCGCCAGCTCCAGGGTCCCTCCGTCCACGCGCACGGTGTTCTTTTGGCCGTTTCCGGCCCGTTCCCGGGCGAGGCTCCCCCAAGCGCGGCCAGCGGTGAAGAAGCAGCGGAAGGTCTCGGTGGATACCCGAGGCCGGAAGGCGAGGCTCCGGTTCGGGGCATCGAAGGAGAATCCCGCGAGGGCCGGCAAGAGGGAGTAGGACGACAGGGCCCGGGCGTAGTGGGCGCCGCACTCGATCTCGGCGAAGGGATTGCGTTGGTCGCCGGTGTATCGGTCGCGGGCACCCTTCACGATCTGCAAGGCCGGCTCGACGAGGCCGAGATAGATGAGGCTTGCGGCCACGTGGTATTCGAGGCCGGTCCACACCTCGTCGCAGTAGAGGATGGGCCGCTCGGGCCTTCCGCCCCGAGGCCAGGTGGCCGTCAGGAGGCCCTTCTCCCGTCCCTCGGCGAAGTTCCGCTGGTTGTGCACGTGATTCGACAGATCGGCGCGCCAGTTGTGGCGGTAAACGGCTTCAAGGGCGCTTTGGACGTGGTCGCGGGGCAAGACGTCGCCCAGATCGAGCAGCCACGCCCACCATTGGCCCAGCACCTGGTCGCAATGGCATCCGGGACCGTAGCAGTTGTCCTGGTTGTAGGTCTCGGGCGAGGCGTCGGGGGCGTCGTAGATGTTCTCGTAATACTCGCCGTTCCAGCAGGTTCGGTCGTAGCCGGCGCGGCCGGACTCGTAGCGCTCCCGGCACCGGTTGGCGAAGGAATCGTCGCCCAGGGCCCGGGCCATCTCCTCCATGGCCCGCAAGGCGGCGAGGTACAGGGACCCGATGAAGGTGTTGCTGCCGTAGAGGTGGGTGTCGTAGGTATTGGGCTGCACGCCGCGGATGACGCCGTCGCCGTCCACGTCGTGATCCGTCATTACGTGTTCCATGACCTTGCGGGCGTTGGGCCACAGCTTCTCGAGCCATTCGCGGTCGCCGTCGTGACGCCATTCGCGGTAGAGCTTGAGGAGGGTGCCCAGCTCGCCGTCCAGGGCGTGATGGTGCGGTCCGCCGATTTCGTCGCCCAGCCGCGGTTGCGACAGGGGCAGCACGGTCCGGTGGGGGATGAAATGGCGTTCGGGATGCATCTGGACCAGGAGGTCCGTCTCCCGCACGTTCCGCTCGAGCTCGGGAAAGAGGTACGCCAGGGTCATGACGTAGTTGTAGACGTGGGTGCAGTTCATGGGGCAGCAGCAGTCGGTGCCCTCGAACCCGCCGAAGGTGCCGTCCTCGAGCCAGATACACAGGGGGCTGCGGATGTTGGCGATGTTGGCCGTGACGGCGTCGAGGAGCCACCGGGGCAGGGTCGAGTCGTATACGGCGGCGTGGAAGGCCCGGGTGGCGGCTTCGAGCCGTTCCCGTTCCGCCGCCAAGTGGTCCATCACCTCCGCCGCGTCGCGGAACCGCCGGTTGTCGCGGTTGCCCAGGCGATGGTCGAAGCGCGGGTCGGGCGGGCCCCAGCCGTAGCGGCTGTCGCGGGTGCGGTTGGGGAAATGCCAGGCCAGGGCGAAGGTCACGTCGCGCGTCTCGCCGGGTTCGAGCCGGAGGGAGGCGCAGAGGGCGCCGTTCCAGGTCCGGCCGGGCACAGAGGAATCGTTGGAGCCGGGCTCGAGCCGCCCGCGGTCGGCGAAATCGCGCAAGAGGGCGGCCGGGTCGTCCCACTGAGGGCAGGCCGTGACCTCGAGGGACCCGTTCTCCGCCGCGTCGAGGACGGCGAGCCCCATGGAACCGAAGAACGGCGAATCGGGGCTCCAGCCCGTCTGGGGGCTGTAGCGCAGGCCCGCGGCCTCGGCCATGAGGCGGCCCCGTACGGTCGCGCGACGGCCGAGCTCGACCGCACCCGGGATGTCCCCGTTGCAGACCAGGATGGCGCCGTTCCCGTGACGTCCCACGACGACCAGCGGGGCGCCGTCTTGGGCCTCGAGGACCACACGGGCGCCGTCTTTCAAGGTGAACCCTTCGAGGCGACGGTGTCCCCTCACCTCTCCCCCGCTCTCGCCGAGCCATGGGCCGGGAGCCACGGAGGCGGGACCCTCGGCGCGTTCGCTCCGGGTCCAGGAGAAGGGCAGGGCTTCCCGCAGGCGCCGGATTGACGCAGGGTCGGCGAAAGGCGCCACGGGCGCGTCGCTGAAGACGATGTCGCCCACGAGGATGTGGCCCCATCCGCCCGTGTGGGTATCGACGATCTCGAGGGTCGCCGTCTGGCCGGAGTACTCCGACACGTCCCAGCGAACCGGCCGGAGGCGTTCGGAATTCTCGCCGGCGACGCTGCGAACCACGGCGCCGCCGACGCGCAGGTTCACGCAAGTCTCGCCGGGGTGGTTCCCTCCGCCTACCTGGAGATGGATATAGCGCTTTTCGACGGTGAAGGGGCGCGACACGGCCCGGCCCGTCGAGACGTCGCCGTTGTGAAAGGTGTTGACGTAATGGGCGCCGTTCCAACCGCTCACGGGCTGCTGACCGGGCAAGGTGCCCGTCACAGGACCCGAACCGAAGCAGTCGCCCTCGACGGTCCAGCCCTCGTAGGTGCCGCTTTCCCAGTCTTCGAACACGGTGCGGTCGGTGTCGAAGGCCTCGAGGTATCCCACGATGCCGTCCTCTTCGCCGGAGATCACCAGGGCCGCTCCCTGGTTCACGGCCTGTTCGACGGCCTCCAGATCGATCGACGCCGCGTCGCGCGCCGCCAGGGAAAGCCATATGACGGCCTCCTGGGCGCGGTCGGGATCCGGCGTGATCCGGTCGGGCTGGATGGTGACGTTTTCGCAGAGGCGCATGCGCCGCAGGACCTCCCGGTCGTTGGCGTAGAGGTCGCGGGGGGCGTCGAACCGGGCGGGCGCGCCCGTCTGGGTCTCCATGCGCAGGTAGGTCATCCCCGGCCGGGGCTCGACCCGGTTGCGGTTGCCCAGAAACTCGGCGTATTCGACCCCCTGGACGCGGGTATAGCCGTCCCATCCGACGAGGTTGGGCATCGACGCCAGGAGGGACACCTCGACCGGCTCCCGGCCACTGTTGGCGACGGTGAACCGGAACAAGGCCGCCGGCAGCCCGGAATCGTCGGCATTGAGGGGCACGAGGGGCGTATGGGCCTCGAGGGAGACCCGCACCGGCAGGCGGCCGTCGAGGTACTGGAGCCACCCGTAGGGAAACTCGCCGGAGAATTCGATGGCGGTAACGCCGGGCAGGGGGCCGTCGTTGCCTTCCTGCAGAAGCCGCGACTCGACCCCTCCGGAAGGCGTGGACGCGCGGACGGCGAAGAAGCCGCCGGACACCGACGAACTGGGGCTGCTGTTGAAATTGTTGACGATCTGCCACTGGGTAAGACGGCCCCGGCCGGTGAGGTAGACCTGGCCGGCCCCCACGCCGCCGAGGGGCATGGCGATGTGGGTGAGCTCCTCGCCGCGATAGACGCGCCGTTCGCCCCGTTGCCACAGGTCGGCGGTCCAGGCGCGGAGGGCTTCCTCCGCCTGGGGCGTCTGGGCCGCCGCTTTGTTGCCGTCGAGCCCCAGCGCCGCGAGGCCGCCCGCCGCCGCCGCGGCCTTGAGGAAATCCCGGCGGTCCACACCGGAGCCGCCCTGGTTGCCACACTGTCCGCCGCTGCATCCGCACGAATAGGACATGATCGCTCCTCCTTGCGCGAGATTATGGCCAAATCCTGGCTCGAGGGTAAAGGCGGCGCCGGTTAGGCCGTGCGTTTGTCGGGGAGTCGCCGGGTGGAGTACACTACGTGTTTGAGCGAGGCGGCTTCGTGCGCATGAAAGCCGCAAGAGTACGGGACTTGGTCGGGGACCGAGTCCGAACGGCATGAGGTGGACATGGTAGTCAAGCGCATCATTCCCTGCCTGGACGTGGCCGACGGGCGGGTGGTCAAGGGCGTGAATTTTCTCAACCTGCGCGACGCGGGCGACCCCGTTGAGATCGCCAAGCGGTACGACGAGGAAGGGGCCGACGAACTGGTCTTTCTCGACATCCGCGCCTCGACCGACAACCGCGAGACCATGCTGGACGTGGTGCGCCGGACTGCCGAGCAGGTGTTCATGCCCCTGTGCGTGGGCGGCGGGATCCGGACGATCGAAGACATCCGCCGCATGCTCAACGCGGGCGCCGACAAGGTGTCCATCAACACGCCGGCCATCCAGGATCCCGATTTCATCAACCGGTCCTCGGACCGGTTCGGCGCCCAGTGCATCGTGGTGGCCATCGACGCCAAGCGCATGCCCGACGGGAGCTACATCGTCAAAAGCCACGGCGGACGCGAC
>CAYVOE010000195.1:6338-9295 GCA_964452795.1 uncultured Nitrospiraceae bacterium | reverse complement strand
GCTCGTGATCCGAAAGGCGGATCAGCCCGCCGTCATCCTCACCTGGGGCCCCACGTCGAAGCATCCCTCCCAGGCCTTCTGAGCCCGGACCGCGGCCGCGTCAGAACAGCCCCACGATCTCGCCGTTCTCGTCGAGATCGATGCCGTTGGCGGCCGGAACCGAGGGCAGGCCCGGCATGAGATTGATGTCGCCGCAGACGGGCACGAGGAACCCCGCGCCGATGGACGCGCGCACCTCCTGAATCGGCACCATGAATCCCCGGGGACGGCCCCGCAGCCGGGGGTCGTGGGACAGCGAGTACTGCGTCTTGGCCATGCAGATGGGCAGGCGGTCGAACCCGTGCTCGGTGAGCCACGCCATGTCCCGCTGGGCGCGGGGCTCGTAGGTGACCCCTTCCGCGCCGTAGATCTCCTGCGCGACGGTCTCGATCTTGTCGCGGATGGTGGCGTCGAGCTCGTAGAGGAACCGGAAGTGGGAAGGCCGGTTCGCCGCCTCGATCACCTTCTCGGCCAGCTCCTCGCCGCCGGCGCCGCCGCGGGCATAGACGTCGCTCACCGCCGCGGTCGCCCCCGCCTCCTCCGCGATCTCTCGGACCAGGGCCACCTCGGCGTCCGTGTCGGTGCCGAACCGGTTGATGGCCACCACGGCCGGCACGCCGAACTTCCCCATGTTCTCGATGTGCTTGACGAGATTGCCCGCACCGCGGCGCAGCGCATCGAGGTTCTCTTCCGCGAGGGCGGGGTCGAGGGGCCGGCCCGCCCGGATGTCGAAGTCGCCGCTGTGGACCTTCAACGCCCGAACGGTGGCCACGACGACGGCCGCGTCGGGCTTCATCCCGCTGTAGCGGCACTTGATGTTGAAAAACTTCTCGGCGCCCATGTCGGTGGCGAAACCGCTTTCGGTGACGACGTAGTCGCCGAGCTTCGCCGCGATGCGATCCGCCAGGATCGAGCTGTTTCCATGGGCGATGTTGCCGAAGGGTCCGGCATGAACGAAGACGGGCGTGTGCTCGGTGGTCTGCATCAGGGTGGGCTGGATCGCGTCCTTGAGCAGGGCCGCCATGGCGCCCGCGCCCTTCAGGTCATCGGCGGTGACGGGGCGCCCGTCGAGGGCCGGTCCCACCACGATGCGTCCCAGGCGGGCGCGCAGGTCCTGCAGGTCCGTGGCCAGGGCGAGCAGGGCCATGACCTCGCTGGCGGCGGCAATGTCGAAGCCCGTCTCGCGGGGGACGCCGTGGATCTTGCCGCCCAGCCCGATCACGACGTGGCGCAGGGCCCGGTCGTTGACGTCGAGCGTCCGCCGCCACAGGACGCGGGGCGGATCGAGGCCGAGGGCGTTGCCCTTGTGAAGATGATTGTCGAGGAGGGCCGCCAGGAGGTTGTGGGCCGCCTGAACCGCATGGAAATCCCCGGTAAGGTGGAGATTGATGTCTTCCATGGGGATGACCTGGGCCCAGCCGCCGCCCGCCGCGCCGCCTTTGATGCCGAAGACGGGCCCCATCGAGGGCTGGCGTATGCACACCACGGCCCGGTGGCCGAGGCGCTGGAGCCCCATCCCCAGGCCGACGGTCGTGACGGTCTTGCCTTCGCCCAGGGGCGTGGGCGTGATGGCCGTGACGTCGATGTATTTCGCGTCGGGGCGACCTTCGAGACGCGCTCGCGCGTCCAGCGACACCTTGGCCTTGTACTTGCCGTAGGGGAACAGCTCGTCGTCGAGCAATCCCAGACTTTCGGCGATTTCCCTGATGTGCTTGGGTCGCACCGAACGGGCGATCTCCAGGTCACCCTTCATAACGGATATGTGTCCCCCTGTAGTGGGGCGCGCGGAATGGATGGACTCGACCGGAAACCGGACACGCCCCGAACGCGTCGAAACCGCGCAACCTTACCGAACGGCCGGGGATACAGTCAAATAGAAAGTGGCCTGCCCGGTGCCCTGGCCGTCCCGGCCAGGACTTGTTTTTCGTCTTGAACGAGACGCCCGGGCCGCCTCGGAAATCGGGTCCAAATTGCGGCCCGGATTCGCGTTGATCGGCACCACCGGATCGCGCACAATGACGATCCGCACATTGCGTTGAGGAGGAGGATACGACCATGAGCTTGTCCCCGAGGTGGATTCTGTGTGTTGCGACGGCGGTGGCGGCGCTGGGCACGGCGTCGGCGCAGGACGGCATCGAGATTCAGGCCGGTCTCGTGCCCTACCAGGTAATCCAGTGCGACGAAGCCGGACAAGGCGTCATCGAACTGAGCGGCACCGCCTCGGGCACGGTGCAGGCCCGCATCGTGCGGCGCGATCAGGCGGTGCGGGACTGGACCGCCTGCGAAGCCCCCGAACCCGGTAAGTGGTCGGCCCGCTTCGAAGGCGTGCCCGCGGGCGGACCCTACACGGTCGAAGTCCGCGTCCTGGGCGAGGGCGACGCCGTGGCGGCAAGCGCTTCGGTGGAGAACGTCCTCGTGGGCGACCTGTGGGTCCTGGCGGGTCAGTCGAACATGCAGGGCGTCGGCAACAACATCAACCCCGAGGAACCGTCGGACCAGGTGAACCTTTTCGCCATGAACGACGAGTGGCGCGTGGCCCAGGACCCGCTGCACCGTCTCGGGGAATCCGTCGACGTCGTTCACAACGGCGGCACGCAGAAGACCGACCTGCCCGCGGAATGGACCAAAGGCGCCGGCCTCGGCCTCACCTTCGCCAAGGAAATGGTCCGCCTGACGGGCCGCCCCGTGGGACTGGTGGCGTGCGCCCACGGCGGCACCTCCATGGCCCAGTGGGACCCCGCCCTGCGCGACAAGGGCGGCGAATCGCTCTACGGCTCCATGTACCGCCGGTTCCAGGTCGTGGGCGGGAAGGTGCGCGGCGTGGTGTGGTACCAGGGCGAGTCCGACGCCAATCCGGACGCCGGCCCCCTGTTCCTCGACAAGTTCAAGCAGTTCGTCGAGGCGGTGCGCAGCGATTT
>CAYVOE010000195.1:0-6328 GCA_964452795.1 uncultured Nitrospiraceae bacterium | reverse complement strand
GGAGCTCCCCTTCTACTACGTCCAGATCGGCCGCTTCACGAACCCGGGCGACCCCACGTGGTGGAACGCCGTGCAGCAGGACCAGTTGACGGCCGAGTCCCAGATCCCCCACTCCGGCCTGGCCCCGTCCGTCGACCTCGAGCTCGACGACGGCATCCACATCGGCACCGAGGGCCTCAAGGTGTTGGGGCGGCGCCTCGCGTCGATCGCCGCCCGTGACCTGTACCAGGCCGCGGACGTCGCGAACGGGCCGCGCCCCGCGTCGATCAAGCGCGTCAACACGCCCTTCGGTCCCCAGATCCACGTCACGTTCGAGGGCGTCAACGGCGGCCTCACCGCCGCGGGCCGCGTGGCGGGATTCAGCATCTCCGCTCCGGACGGGTCGCCCCTCACCACCGTGTACGACCAGACGGTGAGTGACGAAGATCCCAACACGATTGTATTGTGGTGCGCCGAAGTGCCTTCGGGCGCGCAGCTCTGGTACGGCCGCGGGTTCGACCCCTACTGCAACGTCGTCGACAAGGCCGGCATGGCGGTGCCCGTCTTCGGCCCCCGGCCGATCCCGGACTAGAACGGTCCGTACCGGAAAACGGGAAGGCGGAACGCCGGAATCAACGCGGAACACAGACAACGGGCGCCGGTCCGCGAATCGCGGGTCACCGGCCCCGGTCTGTGTCGTCCGCGGACGCGTCTTGCCTGTCCCGGCGAGTGGCGCGTTGACTCCCGGGCATGGTCGCTCCGAACCCGCCGGGAAGATGCGCATATCCCCTGCTGTTTAGTATGGAAAGTATGTTAAGGATAGATAAAATGGCCGAAGAATTGAGGATAAGCCGCGCGGAAGAGGGCGGGGCGATCGTCCTCAGCCTCGCGGGACGACTCGACAGCTTTGCAGCCGTCGACACAGACCCCGCCCTGATGCAAGTGGCGGAGTCGGCACAGTGCCCCGTGATCCTGGATCTGGGCGGCCTGGAATACGTCAGCAGCCTGGGTCTCCAGACCCTGCTGCGGTTCGCCAAATCGCTCGAGAAGCGAGGCCAGGCTCTCTGCCTGTGCAATCCCACGCCCTTTGTGACCCAGGTGCTCCAAATCAGCCACTTCTCGGAACTCTTCCGGATTCAGCCGTCTCGGGAAGAGGCCCTGCGATCGTGTTCCGTGGCCGGCTCCGGCGCATAGTCCGGGGCCGTCACGGATCGGTTGCACCGGGGGCGGCGGTGTGCTAAAGTATTTTCCGCCTTGCGGAGAGGTGACCGAGTGGCTGAAGGTGGCGCCCTGCTAAGGCGTTGTACGGGCTCAAACCTGTACCGCGGGTTCAAATCCCGCCCTCTCCGCCACCTCCTTTATTCCCCCCTCACCGGATGATCTCCAGCACCTCCTCGAAGGTCTCGCAGTAATACTGGCAGAGGTCGCGGGTGCCGCTTTCCACAATGTTGCCGCCGGCGAACCCCACGGTCGGAAACCCCGCCAGCCGTATCGAGCAGACCCCCGCGCCGCTGTCTTCGATCCCCACGACGGAGTTCCGGTATTCGAACTCGATTCCCAGGCCCACCCGACTGGTCTCGGCATACAGCCACGGATGGGGCTTCGGAGACAGTTCGCCCAGGGTCCCCACTTCGCCCTTCCTCAGCGGATAGCCCGCCGACACGATGGCGTCGTAGAAGTCGCGCGGATCGCCCATGTCGAGTGTGCGGAAGGCCGCCACGATCTCGGGCCAGGCCTTCTCGAACAAGCCCGACGTGACCAGGCCGATCTTCACCTTCATCGCCTTCAGTTCGAGCAGGAATTCCTTGAGCCCCGGCGTGGGGGTGAAGGCGTCGCTGCGGCCCCGGCCCTCGAGGATCGCCGCCATCTCCCGTCGCGTGTGCTCGAAATAATGGTGCCGCGCCTCTTCGACCGTCTTGTCGGGACAGTACTTCCGGATGCAGTACTGGAGGTGCTCCGACACGCTGTGGCCCTGCACAAAAGGCAGGTCCGCCTCCTCGAGCTCGAATCCCGGGTCGCCCAGCAGGCTCGCCGTCGACAACTGGATGATCCAGCTCCAGAAATGCTCGCTCCGCACGCTCGTGCCGTCCAGGTCCATCAGCACGGCCTTCACCGGCTTCTCCAACCGCACCGGATGCACGGGGTAATAGGCCGGATAACCCATCTGGGACCGCACGTAGGCCAGGGCATGGTTTTCAAAAGCGATGAACTCGACCTTTCGATCGCCCGTGGCCGTGATCGAGACTACGCCGTCCCGGCCCACCCGGAACCGGCCGTCGCTGCACGCCTCCAGGGGCACCAGGCCCGACTCCGTGGACAGGGCGCCCATCCCCGGGATTTCGATTCGAGTTTTCGCGGAACCTTCCACCGCCGCGCCGGTCTCTGCTGAACGATTCATGCCTCCCTCGGTTTCCTTTCCCGCGCTTCCCCCCGAAGCGCAGAGCAGACAGGATACCAGAAGGCCCCGCCGAAAGAGGAAAGCCAAAGGAACGGAGGGATCTAGTCCAGCATGTCGTCGGGCACGTCGATGTCGGCCGGGTCGCGGTATTCCGGGATCTCGAAGGGCTCCCGCCGGGGCGTCGGGCGGTGTTCCGGATTCCCGGGCAGGGCCACCCACACGCGCCAGCCCGTGCCCGAGGCATACTCCCGATAGCCGTGATAGCCCGAGTAATGGGGTTGCCACTCGTTGTCGCTTCCGCCGATGCGCACGTAGAGGTCGCCGTGACGGCCCTCGATGCGCGCGGCGTATATCCCCCGCTCCCGGGCGTTGTACTGCGCGTGGAGGGCGCTGCCCGCGTGGACGCCCGCCGCCTTGCGCGCGCGGATGAGGGCCCGGATTCGTTCCCGAAGGTCGGCTCCCCAGTCGAAGTAATGCTTCCAATAAACCGTCGGCACGCCGGGATGGGTCAGGATGTAGGCGTATCCCTGTTCGACTTGCCAATCGTTCAGGAAGCTGTCGGTGCGGTGCCCTTCCTGGGGCGAGCCGTCCTCGTTGGTGCGATAGCCCGTGTCGTGGTTCTCGAGGAAGGTGACGGCGCGGTTCTTCCAGGGCACGTCGTCGGTGGCGTCGCCCACCAGCCCGATGCCGTTGCCGACTCCGTACAGAGCGTCGTAGCGGCCCTTGTTGTCCTTGAGCGTGAAATAGCTCGAGAAGTCGAAGACGCTGCTCGCGGTGCGCGGGTCGCCGGGCGTCGTGGCGGTGTGCCAGACCCAGCCCCGCTGCCAGCCGTGCTTGTCCCAGTCGAACTCGCCCACCGAAAAGGTCGGTTGCGTCGCGCGGTTGTACACGGCGATCCACCGGGCGTGATAGCCGTGGACCATGTCGTAGCGCCACCCGCGGTAGCCCATGGACCTCAGTTGCAGCAGGTGCCGGATGATGTCGCGCCGCACCCGGGGATTCGTGTGGTCGATGTCGCGGAAGGAGGCATAGCCGTAGGTGGTGCCCCCGTGGCGCGCGTAGGGTTCCGGCCGCTCCTCCTCGGCGCCGCGCATGTCTTCGGGCGTGTCGTACACCTCCGACGCCGGGTTGGTGAAGGCCTCGTCGTGGCGCGTGATGGCCCAGGTGCCCCAGTCGGGATTGCGAAACCCGGCCCAGCCGTCCGTGCCGTCGCGGTGGTTGATCACGATGTCCGCCACCGGTTCGACTCCTTCCCGCAGCAGCGCCTCCAGCGCCGCCCGGTGCGCCGCGAAATCGCCGTAGCTGTTGTTGAGGTTGAAGTACTCCTTGGGGTTGTATCCGGCGCTCCATTCGCCGGAGTACGACGGCGGCGGAAGCCAGACCAGGTCGAAACCGGCCTCGCCGATGTCGGGCGCCTTCTCCTCGACGATGGTGTACCACCGTTTCTCCCCGTAATCGGGGAACCGGTCCGGATGGCCGTGGCGGTAGGACTCCCAATAGAACCCCTGGAGCATCACCCGGTCGTCTTCAAACCCGGCCTGACTCCAGGCGAGCCGGGACAGAGCAACGATCAGCAGAACGCACAAGCGGAAGATCCGCCCAATCATCGTCGGCTTCATGGATGGCGCCTCCCCGGGTCAGACCCGGTCGATCCGGACGACTTGTTGGTCAGAACTCCCTCGCGCCCCGTCCCCTATCGGTTC
Source organism: uncultured Nitrospiraceae bacterium (assembly GCA_964452795.1). Classification (GTDB taxonomy): domain Bacteria; phylum Hydrogenedentota; class Hydrogenedentia; order Hydrogenedentales; family SLHB01; genus CAYVOE01. The sequence continues at coordinate 2,248 of CAYVOE010000195.1, read as the reverse complement.
GTCTGGTGAAGGATCTTGACGATATCGATGTGGCCCTCCTGCGCGGCCGCGTCGGCCGGAGTCTCGCTGTACTCGTCCAGCGCGGTGGGGTCGGCGCCGTTCTCCAGGAGATAATTCACGACGTCCTTGTGGCCGTAGGCGGCGGCGAAGTGAAGCGGGGTGCGGTTGTAGCCGCCTCGGACGGCGACGATCTCGGGGTAGGCCTCGACGAGCTTCTTCACGTTCGCGAGGTCGCCCTTCACGCAGTACGCCAGGAACTGTTCGCCGGGCGGCAACTGCGACACGTCGACCTCGGGCACGGTGTAGTCCTCGCGGGAACACCCCAGGGCCAGGACCACGGGACAGAGAATTCCCATCAGCAACGGACACAGGCGGCGCATTGAAAGCATCTCGAAAACTCCCGACTGTTTCGGAAACGAAAGCGGCCATTGCGGGTTCCATCGGGCGCGCGCGGTCGTCGCCCGGACACGGGCGGAGCGCCGAAGGCGGGAAAACCTCCGGCGCTCCGCCGCCGATCTCCGCTCGGCTCCTGAGGAAGGAGCCTGCGTCACGGCCCCGGATTCCCGATCACGGGAAGTCGAGGCCGGTGGCGAATCCGTCGTTGATGAACGCGAACTGATTGACCGGCCACTGGTGGCCGCCCTGGGTGCGGAAACGGCCCCATTCAACATGACCGTCCATGTACAGGATGTTCATGCCGCCGGGCACGTGGTTAAAGCGCGAGGCGTCCAGACCGCCGCCGGTGGCGCCGCCGTAGGCGCGGCATTCGTCGTACATGGTCACGGTGTCGGACTGGGCCATCGCCGCCGCCGCCGGGTTGTTGATGTCGGTGATGGCGAAGCGCTCGATGCCTTCCTTCAGCCGCATGAACGACGCCTGCTTGCCCGAAGGCAGGGTGATGGTCGTGCTGGCGTTCCGCCGGCCCCAGGCCATGGGCCCGACGACGTCGGGAGCGCCCTGGTAGCGGCCCGCGGGGTTGTAGCTCTGCATGATCCAGCCCACGGCGATGTAGTCGTGCAGGTTGTCGTTCATCCAGCTCGACTGGATGAGGTAGGGGATGTACTTGTACGCCCGCATGTCCGTATAGCCGAGCTGGGCGATGTCGGTGTGCGGATAGGGCGTGCAGGAGTTGGGGTTGATGTCGCAGTTCTCGTACCGGGCGACGGGGCTCGAGTTGCCGCCGTCCGGACGAGGGATGGTCACGCGCGGGTTCGGAATGGTCCTGCCGTAGCAGGGGTTGTCCTGCTCACGCCGTCCGTTGGCGTCCAGGATGGCTTCGTCGGCGCATCCCACCATGATGTTACGGGCCTTGGTGAAGTCCGTCTGGCTGTACAGCGACGTGCGGCCGGCCGAAGGGCACTGGCCGATGGCCACGTCCGTGCAGTACTCCGGATAGACCTGCCACCAGCCCGTATGGGGCACCATGCGCGCCTGCCGCGCCGGGGCGAAGGTCGCATCATCGTTAAGGTTACCGCTTGACGGGTCGATGCTGGGCAGCGGGAACAAGCCCTTGTTCTCCCCGGCAAACATCTTGTTGACGACGCCCCACTGCTTCAAGTTGTTCTGGCAGGTGGCCCGGTTGGCCGCTTCGCGAGCGCGCGCCAGAGCCGGAAGAAGGATAGCCGCAAGTATTCCGATAATAGCGATGACGACCAGAAGTTCGATCAGCGTAAAACCTCGTATCCGTCTCATAAGAGACTCCTCGACGGTTGCAAGAGCCCGGCGCCTTTGCGAAACCGAGCGCCCGACCCTCTGAGCTTCGGGACATCAGGTTCCAAGCGTGTTACGGTGATCGGAATCGGGGGGGTGTCAACACCTATAGATTCGCCGGCGCACCTCCTTCCCCGGGTCGATGCGTTCCCGAGCCGGCCCGTCGACGGCACGACTCCGCCGTTCCAGTTTGGAACGCGCCCGGTTGCGAGAAACGGGAAACGCTGAACGTGCTCCAAAGCACCGTCTGGATGGGAAAGAAAAAGGCAAAAAACCAGGACAAAAATGGAATGCGGGCGACGCCTTCGGAGGGATATCCTTCCCCGTTCCCGGTCGTTCCCCCGGAATGGATCGAGCAAAGAGGGTCTGCCGGAAGACCACAGCCACTGGCAACATGGGCATCCATCGCTGTCATCCTCGCGCGAGCAGACTCTGCCCCCTTCGAACGCCCCGAAGAGGGGAGGAACCGGTTACACCCATTCAACCCGACGCGTCGAAAGTAGCACAAATGGACAATTCTGTCAACGGGGTCTGTGCG
>CAYVOE010000194.1:0-9329 GCA_964452795.1 uncultured Nitrospiraceae bacterium | reverse complement strand
GACTCTGACTTCGCGGACAGGGATCATAGGCTCATGTGAGATTGCCGCGTCGCTTATGCGGGGGTACACATCGGAGGCATGGATACAACCGAAGGCTGTCGCCCCGATCGACTTTACTCCAACAGGAGCCCGCTCCTCGCAATGACGGGTGGGGGGAACCACAGGAAATCGTCCAGCGCAGTCCTCGTAGCCCTACGACGGCTGGTGCGGGTGTCGATGCCGGAGCGGACCAAGCCAACGGTTGACCTATATCGCTACGTATGTATCCCCTTCGGGGAAAAGACGGGGGCGGGTGGTCCCTATCCCAGGGTGGCGCTCGCTGTCGCTCGCTGACCCTGGGCTAAGGTATGGATCCCCTTCGGGGAATTTTCCCCGGCGGACGGTGATAACGGAACGGTCAAGGTCGTTGGCTGGATAGACGTGGCGTGGATGTGTCCTCTATGGGCCGTCCGGTTGGGTGGCTCATCGGGGACGTCTCCCACGCGGATGCCCGGGAGCGCCGGCACGCCCCTATACCGGGGCCTCCACCCCCTCGACTTCGGCGGGCGGGCCGTAGCGCAGCATCCGGAACTCGTGGCCGTCCCACTCGACGTAGGAGCGGTGGTACAGCCAGTCCCCCGTGTTGATGTACAGGCCCGGTCCGCGGGGCGTGGAGAGCTCCTCGACCACGGGGTAGTGGGAGTGGCCGCACATGACCACGTCGGCCCGGCCTGCCGCCAGGGCCTCCTCGGCGAAGCGTCGGAGCGGCTTGACCTCCGAACCCTGGCTGAGGTCGCGGGCCTGAAAGGCATGGCGGCTGCCCCGCGACACGGCCTGGGCGATGGCCATGGCCCAGTCGGGATGGATCAGCCGGAACAGGGCGATGACCGGCGCGGCCCGGGCGATGCGCTTGTACACGCGGTAGCCGATGTCGTCGGGATTGATGCCGTCTCCGTGGGCGAAGAGGACGCGCTTGTCGCCGAAAGGCAGCAAAGCGGTCTCGCGGTAGATGGTGAAGTCGAGGCGATCTTCCAGGAACCGGCCCGCCCAGAAATCGTGGTTGCCGCAGATGAAATGGAACTCGACGCCCCCGTCGCGCAGCTCCGCCAGGGCGCACAACACGTCGAAATACCCCGAAAACACCACGTGGCGGTACTCGAACCAGAAATCGAAGAGGTCGCCCAGGATGACGATCCGGTCCACTTCCGAAGGATCGATCCCCTTCAGGAAGGACACGAAGGCGTCCATGAGTTCCCGGCCGTCGGGGGCGACGTTGAGGTGTACGTCCGAAAGGACGATGGTCTTCATCTCAAAAAGCCGAACTTGCTCAACGGCCAGAAGCGCAGGACCGCCTTTCCGATGATCATGTCGTCTTCGATGGGGCCGAAGGTGCGGCTGTCCTTGCTGATGTCGCGGTAGTCGCCGAGCACGTAGTATTCGCCCGGGTCCAGCAGGACTTCCCCGTAGGACTCGTCGCGACGGCTTTCCTCGGCCGGCACGTAGTCCTCCACCACGCGGTGGTTGTTGACGTAGACCACGCCCCGGTCAAAGGCCACGCTGACCCGGTTGTCCGGCGCGTTGATGTCCTCGGCCACCACGGTGTTGCTCCCGTGGGGACGCGGCCCCTTGGCGATCACGCGCTTGACGTAGCGCTTCTCGCGGTCGTCGGGGCTCTGGAACACCACGATGTCCCCTTCATCGAGGGCTTCTATCCCGCTGAACAGGCTGTATTGGCTCAGAATATGGGGCAGTTTGAAGACCAGAATCCGCTCGCCGTCCTGGAGCGTGGGCTGCATCGAAGGACCCTGAACCTCGTACCCTTCGATGGCGTACCACCGAAGCCCGATGAAGAGGATCAGGAAGTAGAACACCAGTTTGAAAAACTCGACGACCTCGCGCTTGGCTTCCTGTTTTGGCGTCAACGCGGGGTCGCCCGTGCTGCTGCGGTCGTCGCCGCTGTCATACCGGTCAAAATCCATACGCTATGACGTATCGGAAGGCCGAACGCGGCCTCGCGGCCGCCCGCAGCCCGTCCGAGGCTCCTTAATCCCCAGGACCATCGGTTGCGTTCACGACAAACTCATTTTACAGGATTTCGCGCCGCCGGGCGAACGGAAACTACGCCCCGTTCTCGAGACCGAGGCCCCGGGTCACCGGCGAATCCGTCGAACACACCGGGATCAGCACCTCCACGTCGCCCTGGAGCCTCCGGCACACGAACAGGGCCGCCGCGGGGTGCTCATAGGCTAACTCCTTGAGGTACTGCCACCATTCCCCCTCCGGGATCTCCCGTCCCAGCAACGTTGCCGCCGCGCGCCGCGGATCGTCCTCCTTCCCCTCGAGGGCCAGGTCGCTGGTCGAGGCCTCCGGAAGCCCCTGCATGAACCGGTCGATGATGGGCCGCGCTTCCTTCCGAGCCTCCCGGTACCGCCGGGCGAACTCGTCCCATGTCGGATCCTGCTGCCGGACCAGCTCCAACAGCACGGCCACCCGCGTCTCGACCGGCTTCGCCTCGAACCGCGCCGCCGCTTCCGGGCTGAGCAGCAGATAGGCCAGAGCCGTCCGCAGGAACTCTTCCAGGGGTTTCAGGGCCACGCAATCGTCCGGACGGGTCGGGTACTCGCCGTGGAGCAGCAGCGCCCGGGTCTGGTAATCGGGCACCTCCGGCAAAGGCTCGGGAAAGGCCGCGTAGTCGTAGGCCAGTCCCGTGGCCGCCCGGTAGCCCCGGACCGCCCGGGCCACGTCGTTCTCGTCCAGGGCCCGGTCCGCCGCCGCATAGAACTCGTCCTGCATGCGCGACCGGATCCGGAGCAGTTCATAGGCCTGGGCGGCGCTGGTGTATTTCCCCTGACGCACGGCGTTGTCGGCCAGCATCAGGAGCAGGTCGGAAGGGAGCTGGGCCGGCCGGTTCGCTTCGAGTTCCGTCTGGACGTGGCGCCAGGTCTCGTCGTCGCGCACCCGGCCCAGGATCTCCTGAAATTCGGGGTCCCGCTCCATTTCCCCGTCCGGCAGCAGATAGGAGTACTTAATCGTGTCGAATCGTTCCGTGGAGTCTTCCCGGGCCGGCGAAAAGGGCACGAACAGGAACCGGAAATCCACCACGTTTCCCGTAAACACGGCCTTCGCCAGGGCCTTCGCCACCTGATCGGGATCGACCACCTTCGGCCCCGCTTCCCGGCGCTTCGCGCTCAACCCGACACCCCTTCCAGTATGGCGGCCACCGTGCGCCGCCGCTCCTCCCAGTCAATCCGGGGCGGCGTCACCTCGTGATACGGCAGACGCTCCAGAATATCCTGGTACAACCCGTGCCGGTAGTGGCGCAGGATCCGCGACGCGTGCCGCTCGTGGGCCGCGTCCCATCCGCTGGCCTCGACGCACTCCCGATCGCGGCCCGCGTCGAGCATGGCTTCCTCGACGTAGCGCGACAAAAATCCGCGGATCTGGTTGTCGAACTGGCGGCGCAGGGCATCCGTGTCTTCCCCCCGTTCCGCCGCCTCCCGCCAGCGCCGCTCCAGCTCCATGGTCTCCTGGCGCGCCTGCCGGTAGTTTTCGCGCAAGTCGTTGTCCCGCAGGATGTAAAGGGCGGCGTTCAGCTTCGCCATCTCGAGGAGGTAGCGGTTGCGCCGGTCGTCGGTGAGTTCCGACTGGCTCTGGGCCCGATGGATCTCGAAAACGAGGTCCTTCATCTTGCGCTTGTAGGCTCGGCGCACGTCTCCCGGCTTGGCCGATTCGTCCAGCTCCAGCACTTCGTAATAGTTCACGTAACCTTTTTGCGTATCGGTCATGCTCTCCACTCCAGGCATTCGCGTATTGTACCGGCCCGTTCCCCCCCACACAAATCCCGCCGCCCGGACAAAAAAAGCGCGCCGGGCGGTCTGGGTGTTTCCCAGCCGCCCGGCGTCTTGCAGAAGGTTACCCCTTCTGAGGGCCCTGTCGCTAGTTCAGAGGCGAGGAGTCGGCGTCGGCCGCGCTGCCGTCGGCGGTGAACCGGATGACGCCCGATTCGTCGAGGAAGTAGTTGCGGTAGCCGGTGCGTCCGGCGGCCGACGGGGTGGCCGTGCAGGTATAGGACGGAGCCGCATCGGCGCTGCCCGCGACCGGGTTCATGGTGAAGTTGTAGCCGTGCTTGAGGCCGCCGCCCAGAACGTTGTCGATGAAGGGCGGGGTGCCTCCGGGAGGCGCCGACAGGGACGCGAGGCTGCCGTAGTCGCCCACGCCGTCGCCGTCTGCGTCTTCAAATGCCGCCGTCTGGTAGCCCACTTCGCCCGTCGAGATGGTCCGCAGCGCGCCCGCCGCGCCGGCTTCGTTGGCGCTCATGCGCGAACGGAGCAGGTTGGGGATCGCGATGGCGGCGATGATCGCGATGATCGCTACCACGATCATCAGTTCGACGAGGGTAAAGCCGGAATTCTTTCTCATTGCGCTGTCCTCCGAGTGCCTCTTGCCAATGGCCCACTTCCGTGGTTTGCGTTAAACTGACGCTCGGACTAAAGCAGCCGCCGTGCCAGGTTTTCCGCTCATTGCGCAAAGCATTTCCCTCAAAGGATTTATACACGAACGACCCATGCCAACCCGCCGCCCGATCCCGTCGATTCGCCGACGCGGAATGGCAACTCGCGACGTTTTTTGTCACTTTGCCCGGAATTTCCCGCCCCAAAACCCCTTTTTCCTACTTTCGACCCGCAATAACCAACGCCTCCCAGGGACCTTCCACCAGCGGTTGCGCCCGTTGCTCCACGTCGCGGCGCAGCCGGGCCAGGCCCGCCTCGAACTCGTCGGGCGGCACCAGGTCCAGGGTGGACACGAATTTCCCCGCCACCCGGTCCACATAGTGCCGGTCGAACACGGTGGGATCGCCTTCGACCCGCTCGCAGGCGATGTCGCGGAAGCCGGCGCGGGCCAGGGCGGCCCGGACCTCCTCTTCCGCGGGAAACCGGGCGCAGTCCACCGCCGCGAAGCTGGGGAAGTACCGGTTGAGGGGGTGGCGCCGGATGAAATCGTGGGGCGCCGTGACGAAGGCCGCCGTCCCCGCGCCCAGGATGCGGGCGCACTCCTGGAATACCGCGTCCAGGGACCGGACGTGATGGAGCACGTAGCAGGCGAAGACGAAATCGACGGCTCCGTCGGCCAGGGGGATGGCCTCGGCGCGGCCGCGCACCCATTCCACGGGCAGGCCCTTCGACACGGCCCGGGCCAGCATGCCGGGCGACGGTTCGAGCCCCGCGAGGCGGCAGGGATGGGCCTCGAGAAAGGCGGCGGCGCTGTTGCCCGTGCCCGACCCGAGCTCGAGGGCGCGCCGGGCCCCGCACCGGGCCGCCGCCCGGGCCAACACCCGGATGTAGGGTCCGCCGGCCTTGCGGTAGCGGTCGTAAGACCGCGCGATGCGGTCGTAATTCACGTCCATGGCCGATTACGCCGGGACCGGGCTTTCGGTGAGGCGGCGGACGGCGCGGCGCGCGGAGATGACGCAGTCGTTGAGGCCGACGCCGCGGTAGGCGTTGCCCGCGAGGGCGAGCCCGGGGTAGCGGTCCTCGGCGGCCTCGAGGGCGCGCAGGATGTCGCCGTGGCCGATGAGGTATTGGGGGATCCCCCGGCGGTGGCGGAAGATCCGCACGAAATCGGGCTTCTCCTCGATCCGCAGGAGTGGATGGACCTCCCGGGCGAGGTAATCCAGGAGCTCGTCGTCGGAAAGGCCCACGGCCTCGGGGTCGTTGAACCCGCCGTACATGGTGCGCAACAGGACCGCGTCCTCGGGCGCCTGGCTGGGGAAGATGCTCGAGGTCCAGATGCAGCCCAGGGTGCGCCGCCCCTCCTTCGGCGGAATAAGGAACCCGAAACCGTCCACGTCGTGGCCCACCTTTTCCCGACGATAGCCGGTGCAGACCACGGCGATGTCGGCGTAGGCGATGCGGTCGAGGGCGGACGCGAAGTCCGCGTCCAGGTCGGATACCATCTTCGCGGCGGCGAAGGCCGGCACCGCCAAGACCACCTGCTCTGCCGTCACCGCTCCGCCGTCGGCCCGCTCGATGCGGTATCCGCCGTTGTGCCGGCGCAGGGCGGCCACGGGCGCCTGAGTCCGGGCGCGGTCGCCCAGCCTTTGGGCCGCGTGCTCGGCGAGAAATCCGATGCCGTGGGCGAAGGACGTGAGCACGCCCGCGGGTCCGGCGGCGCTGACGTTCTTCTTCTCCCGTTTCTTGGCCATCATCGCCTTGACCAGGCCGCCGTACTCCCGTTCCATGGCGGCCATGCGCGGGAAACAGTGCTCGAGGGAAAGGCGCTTGGCGTCGCCGCCGAAGATGCCGGTGACCATGGGGGCCACCAGGGTGTCGGCCGCTTCCCGGCCGATGCGGCGCGCCGCAAAGTCCCAGATGGACTCGGGGGCGTCGTCCCGCCGGGCCGGGATCAGCGGCTCGCAGCACAGCCGCGCCCGGCCCGCCGCCGAAAGCAACGGCGACAACAGGAACCGGGGCGGCATCACCACCTCCATCAACTGATCGCCCTTGAGAATGAACCGGTGGGCGGCCTTCTCGTTGGCCTTCACCAACCGGTCCGCCACCCCGAGATCGGCGATCCATTCGAGGGTGAGGGGTTCGCGGTCGAGGAACCCGTTGGGTCCGCAATCGACGTGGAATCCGTCGGCATGCTCGGTGCGGGTATGGCCGCCGAGGGTGTCGCCGGCCTCGAGCAGGAGCACGCCGTCGGGTCCGTGGACTTCCCCGAGATAATGGGCGGCGCAGAGGCCCGTGACGCCCCCGCCGACAACGACCGCCTTCGCTTCTTCCGTCATGGTGGCCGCCTTCTACACGGTGCGCGAGAACTGGCGGTGGGCCTGGGACCGCTTGAGATAGGCGTCGAAGACCATGCAGATGTTTCGGATCAGGATCTGGCCCAGGGGCCGCACGCGCAGGGCGCCCTCTTCCCGAACCAGGAAATCCTGCTCGTAGAACTCGCCCAGTTCCGCCTCTTCCGCCGCGAAATAGGTGTCGTACTCGACGCCGAAGAGCCGCTTCAGCTCCGCGAAATCGAGGTAGAAATTGCACATGAGCTGGCGGATGGTCCAGCGCCGGATCACGTCGTCCTCGGAGAGGAAGATGCCGGCGTGGGTGGGGAACCGGCCGGCCTCGACGGCCTCGTAGTACGTCGAGAGCTTCTTGACGTTCTGGGCGTAGGCGCCGCCGATCTCGCCGATGGCCGACGTGCCGAATCCCACCATCTCGGACGCGGGCATCACCGTGTACCCCATGAAATTGCGGTGAAGCCGCCGCTCCTCCTGGGCCCGGGCCAGCTCGTCGTGGGGCAGGGCGAAGTGGTCCATGGCGATGGCGCGGTAGCCGGCCTCGAGGAAGAGGCGCCGGGCCGTCGCGAAGAGCTCGAATTTCTCGGGTCCCGTGGGGAGCTTGGACTCGTCGATGTGCATCTGAATCCGCAGCTTGGCGGGGATGTGGGCGTAGCTGTAGACCGCGAGGCGGTCGGGCCGCATCTCGATGATCTTCTCGACGGTCCGGGCCCAGCGATCCACCCGCTGCGCCGGCAGCCCGTAGATCAGGTCCATGTTGACCCCGCCGAAGCCCAGTTCCCGCGCCCAATCGGTGAGGCGCCGCGTCTGTTCCTCGGTCTGGTACCGGTTGACCTCCGCCTGCACCTCCTGGTCGAGGTCCTGAACGCCCATGCTCAGCCGATTGAATCCGAAGCCGCGGAGCAGCTTCAGTTGCTCGAGGGTGGTGACGCGGGGGTCGACCTCGAGGGCCACCTCGCCCGCCGGCTCGATGCGGAACCGCGCGGCAATCGCGTTGAACAGGCGGTCGATCTCGTCGACGGTAAGATAGGTCGGCGTGCCGCCGCCCCAGTGGAGCTGCATCACGCTGCGGCGCTCGCCCAAGGCGTCGGCGACCATGTCGATCTCGCGAACCAGGTGGTCCAGGTATTTCCCCGCGACGCCGGGCTTCTTCGAAATGATGACGTTGCACCCGCAGAAGGAACACCGTTCCCGGCAGAACGGGATGTGGAAATAGAGCGACAAGGCATCGAGGGGCCGCGTCGCGGCGTCGGCCAGGGCCTTGCGGTAGTCGGCGTCGCCGAAGTAGCCGCGCCATTCCGGGGCCGTGGGATAACTGGTGTAACGAGGCCCCGACTTGTCGTATCGCCGCAGCAGTTCGGGCGTGATCTCGATGCTTTCGGCCCGCCCGGCATTGTCGGAAATTGGATTCGTCATGGTGGTTCTCTTCCCCTTGGGACCGATGCAATCGGCCGCCGCCGTCGATTTCCTACTATAAACGATCCCGGGGAAGGGTTCATTCGCCGTGACGCGGGCGTGGCCCGGCCGCCCCTATCCCTCCGCTTCGTAGAAGGGGGAAGGGCCCTGCTTGTTCCCGGTGGCGGGCATCCGGAAGGGTTCCGGAGCGGGAGCCGCCGCCGTGGATCGGGACCGCACGGCCTCGCGCAGGGCCTGGGCCGTGGCCTCGTCGAAATGGGTCTCGGCCTTCTTGTAGTACTGGAGGGCCTCTTCCTTCCACCCGGCGCTCTTCCAGGCCTCCGCCTCGTTGAGGGCGTAGACGCCCCGATCGAAGGCCTCGGAGGCGAGCGCCTCGGCCCTCACGGCCTCCGCCTCGGTGCGGGCCCGCAACGCCGACGCGCGCGTGGCTTCGAGGGTCTGGGTCGCCGCGGGGGGCTTTGGCGCATCGGCGGCGCGCGGCGCCACGGCTGTGAGCGAAGCGGTGCGGGCGCCCTTCCGAAGCCGGATCGACGGTTTGACCGGGTCGATGCTCTCGAGGCGCCAGCCGTCTCCGACCTCGTCGCCCACCGAGATGATCTGGACGCGTTCCCCGCCGCCCAGGGTCCGGTATCGGACCTCGGCCCGATGCGGATACCGGCCCGCGCCTTCCACGAGCCGAACGAACTCGACGGCGTAGGCCGGAGCGGAGATCAAGGTACCCCGGGGATCGGGCGCGGACGGCGCCTCATCGGCGGGCGGGTCGTCGGAAGAGCGAATCTCGCCGATGGATATGGACGCCCGCGGCGCAAGCTCGACCGGCGCGGGCGAGGGCGACGTTCGCGCGAGCCGGTTCGGAACGGGTTCCGGTTCCGGCGCCGCCGGTTCCTCCGGCTCGTCTCCGTCGGGCTCCGGCGCCGGCACGATCACCACCTCTTCCTCAGCGGCCTCCGGGTCCGGCAGGATCACCACTTCTTCATCCACAGGCTCCGAAACAGCCTCCGGAACGGGCTCCGGCTCGGGAGCCTTCGCAGCCGGGGACACGAGAGCCGCCGCCGGCTCCTCCGGCAAAGTCGGCTCCGCCTCGCTCGCCTCGACCGCGTCGTCCGGCTCCGGAATCGGGATTATCTCGGGCTCTTCG
>CAYVOE010000193.1:0-9333 GCA_964452795.1 uncultured Nitrospiraceae bacterium | reverse complement strand
CTGCCGTGGATGCCGTAACCGGCGCCATGCATACGCTCAAACCAAAACCTATCCAGGTAAAGCTCAACACAATTCAATCCGCCATCATGCAGGACGGGGGGAGCGCGTCCGATCCGCTGTCTCCACCGGCATCGGATTCAACACCACCCCCTATCGAGGCGGTTGCTGCGCCCGGCCCACCGGAAGTGGTGCCGCCTGAGGAATAGACCTCATTACTGAGTACGGAATCGGCTCTCCGCGCCTGAGCTTTCATCTCGGATGCCCGGGCGGCGCCGGCTTTCTGCACCGCGCGCCCCCCGAAAACAACCGGCCGGGGCGTGCCTGGTGGCATCGCCCCGGCCGGCGGGGGTGTGCGTGTGGGTCTGAGGGCGGCTCAGCCGATGGTGCCGACCTCCTGGGTCCGTGGGGTGCTGACTTCCTCCGGGACGGTGTCGTCGGAGCTGAAGTCGAACTCCTGCGGGATGTCGGCGCGGCGGGCGGGCGCGATGGTGCAGGCGTCGCCGTCGCAGAAGAGCTCCATGGCCTCGTCGGTGTTGAGGTTGGCGAAGTCGAGGGGCTTCAACCCGGCGACGGCGTCGAGGAACTCGGCCTCGGTGATCTCCTGGTAGGGAGCCTGGGCGTACTGGTGATCGGTCAGCGGCAGGAAGCTGATGCCCTTGATCCGCGACTCGTAGAGTTCCAGGACCTTGGGGATGTCGGGAGCCTCCTTGGGCTGGAACGTGACGGTGGCGCTGACCTGGTTGTCGGCCCAGTAGTACTGCATCTGGGCCACGTTCTCCATCTGTTCCCAGATGCTGACGTCGCGCTTGGACCGCTGGTAGTTCTTCTGCTCGACGGGGAAGTAGGCGACGTAGGTGTTGTCGCCGTAGACCGACTCTTCGAGCTTGTACCCGGCCTGGCGGATGGGCTCGATGAGGGGGCTGGTCTTGTCGAGGCGGATGGTGCGCATGTAGAACCGGCTGTGGGGGTAGTGAATCCCCGGGGTGACGCCGGGCAGGAGCGACACGGTGCCGCTGGGCTTGACGCTGGTCTTCTTGATGCTCTCGGGGATGCACAGCCACTGGCTGTAGATCTTGTCGAGGTTGCAGACGTACTTGTAGCCCTCGTCGCACCACCGGAAGTGTTCGCGACGACCCTGCTTTTCAAAGGCCTCGATGATGCCGCTCTGGCTGAGGCCGATGCGGCGGTTGCGCAGCATGATGGCGTTGGTGCGTTCGTTATGGGTCGGTATGAGGGTGACCGTCTTGGCGTAAAGATAGGCGAACTTGAGGGTCCGCTTGTACTCCTCGAAGGTGTCGTGCAGCGACGGGAACGTCTCGACGAGGTTGCAGATCTCGTAGGACTCGAGGGACTGTTCGCCGCAGGGATTGGTGCCGGCCACTTTGGAGTCCACAAAGTTGGGCCCGTCTTTGAACCGGCCGTAGGCACGGGCGTTCTCGAGCCAGAAATACCCGGGCTCGCCGTTCTTGGCCGTCTGTTCGCCCACGACGGAGTAGTCCATGCCCATTTCGGCGGCGATGGAGTTGTTCGAGGCCCAGCGCCAGGCCATGAGCTTGTCGCCGTGGAGCTCGGGGTCCTTGAGCCGCAGGTATTCCTCGTCCCGCGGGCTGCCGAGGGCGAGCTCCGCCGTGCGCCGCACGCCTCCGGAGACCACGCACTTGCCGATGACGTTCATGAGGTCCGTGATGTCGGCGGAACTGATCTTCTCGCCGATCCGGGGCCGCATGACCTTGTCGATGTTGTTGATGCACTCGATAAGGGGTCCCGGCCCGGGCGCGATGCCGCCGAAGGTGCGGATGGGCGACCCGATGGGCCGGATCTTGGAATAGTCGATCTCCGTGGGCCGGCGTCCCTGGCCCACGTAGGCGTCGAGGATAACCCGGACGAGGTCGCACCAGCCTTCCTTCGAGTCTTCCACCACGTGGGTGTAGCCCGCGATCTTGGGCTCCTCGATGGTGACTTTCCCGGCGCCCTTGGTGTCGAAGGCCACGCCGACCCCAAGCATCGACATGTCCATCAGAAACGTGAAGGGTTCGGAAAAGTTGAAATTGATGTCTTCGGTGGAGACGAAGGCGCAGTTGTTGAGCGCCGCCGAGCCCCGCTCGAAGATGTAGTCCGTGCCCATCATCCACAGGCCCCGTCCGGGCGGCAGGAACTTGAACCCCCACATGAGGCGAAACATCTCTTGCGCCGAGCGTTGCGCCTTCTGAGGATTCCACGGGAGCTTGAGGAAACGGCAATGGTTCTGCTGGATGGTGTAGCAGCCTTCCACCACCCGGCGAACCGTTTCCCAATACTCCTCGGTGCGTCCGTCTTCGCCCGGGACCGTGCGCGCGTAGGTGCGCTTGAAGGTCACGTAGCCGAGAGGTCCCCAGTTGGGCTGGCGGCCTCGATACTCGTCGAGAAACTTCTCGGACAGCTTAAATCGTTCTCTGACTTCAAACAGCATATGGTATACCCCGCATTTTTTACCGCTATATAATGTTGCATCCCGGCCAAAAGGTCAACCGCGGATCAGACTTTCTCGTGGGCCGTCTTAACCCAAGGCAACCCATCCACTTCGGTCACCTCGTAGTCGCCGAGCAAACTGGGGTAGCGGTCTTTAACGGTGTTGAATACGAGCCCGAAGACGTATCGGATTTCCTCCTCGGCATCGGGCGCGGTCCTCATTTCAATGACGTGGCGCAGGGTTCGGAAGTTGCACGACCACCCGATGGTGGTGGCCACACCCTCGGGGGCCAGGCGGCGGAAGGCCGACGTGAGCTTTTTCTTGCGCTCGAAGGCCTTCTCGTCCTCAATCGCGTAGGTCTCGGCCAGCTCTTTCTGAACCTCCTCGAGCTGTTCCAGGGTCCGGCCGTAGATCGTCATGGCCTGCTCGTTCTCTTCGATGTGGGTCGGCACATAGGCCGACAACGTGGTGAGGCGCACGAACCGCAGCGATTCCTGGGAAAAGGCGGAACCGGCGCGGTGGCGCACCAGCTCGTGCGTGAACACGCGGCTCACGTCGGCGAGGACGAAGTTGAGCACCGCATGCTCGAGGACGCTGCCGTGGCCCACGCGAAGGATGTTGCCGAGGTAGTTGGCGTTGCCCTCGCGCACGCGGCTGACGTTGGGATTGAGGCGCGGCGCGAAGGATCGGTAGCACAGGCGCCCGTAGACCTCGCACAGCCGTTCGGCGTCGCTGGGGGCGTCGGTGGTCCAGTCGGGGACGCCCACGTGCTCCAGATAGGCCTGGAGCCCGTCTTCAATAACTCGGCTTTCTCCGATGAGGAAAACTTTTGGCTTTACAAACTGCATGACCCCTCGGCCCCTTCCGCCGCGTAGAAGCTGCCCAGCTTCGTAAGAGATTGGATAGGAAAGACTTAAATCAAGTGGCGCGGTCGGGAGACCGATAGGCCGTGTCTTGAAGACCGCAGGGGCATTATACGCCGAGGCGCGGCCCCGTGTCTACAGTATAATTGATGGAAATGCCAGTATTACTAGTTTTTCCGAAGACGCACCGCTAACATGTAAACAATGAAATGCCCTAAATTATGCCCAAGGCAGGGTTATTTCTTGTTATTCTCTTCTCGTCGGCAGATCGCCCATACTCCGCAGACATGGCAAGGGATTACCGTCCCTTTTACCCCCTGAAAAGCCCTTTTACTCCCACCAGCGGGCGCGGAAGGGCTTCCCCAGGACCTCAAAAGCCACGGTATCGGCAATCTCGTAGGATTCGCGGGCGCCGGCCATGTTGGCTCCGGCCACCCGGCCCTGCTGTACGGCGTTGGGCCAGCCGAAATTGACCCAGGTGCTGCGGCGGTGCGGGTCGTAGATCTCGACGCAGTCGCCCGCGGCGAAGACGTCTTCGGCGGAGGTGTGCAGCTCGAGGTCCACGAGGATCCCCTTGCCCATCTCGAGGCCGGCGCCCCGGCAGCAGGCCACGTTGGGCCGGTAGGCCTCGAAGGCGAAGACGAGGTCGGCGGCCAGCTCGAGTCCCTGGTAGGTCTCGACGGCGTACCCGCTGCCGTCCGGGCGGATCGAGGCGATGCGGTCTTCGCGGACGATGCGAACGCCCTTCTCCCGGAGTCCCTGGTCGAGGTCCTCCGGCGGCACGGCGGGGACGATGGGGATGTCCACGAGGGGCCCGCGGATGATGTAGTGGACCTCCTTGTCGAGGGCGCGCAGGCCGGACAGCAGGCTGAGGACGCTCACCACCTGGCCGCTGACAACCACGTGCTCGACGGAATCCATCCGCGCTTTAAGGTCGAGGATGTCCTCGAGCGAATAATACCCGTGGATGTGTTCGGCGAAGGGTTTTAACGTGTCGGCCATGACGGGCCGGCGGCCCGTGGCGACGAGGAGGCGGTCGTAGGCCAGCTCCTCCCCCGTGTTGAGCCGGACGACCTTGTCCCGGGGCCGAAGGGCGTCCACCGTGACCCCTTTGCGCAGGTCCACGCCCCAAGACGCCAGGACCGATTCCGGCAGGTAGAAGAGCTGCTCCTCCGCGACGGCGCCGCAGAGGAAATCCGTGAGCAGGTGCCGCGCATAGGGCGGATGGGGCTCCTCGCTCAGCAGGATGATCTCGGCCCGCGGGTCCGATTCGTGGATGGTACGCGCCGCGGCGGCGCCCGCCGCACCCGTACCGATGATGACGTGTCGCATCGATGTCCCCCCTCCCCCGAAAATGCCTGGCGGCGCACGAGCCGTACCGACCATCGCCTTTCCCCATGCGATATCGTGCGCACTGCAGGGGGATTGTAGGCCCACCGAGGAAACCTGTCAATCGGGGTTTTCACCTAGGGGACAGCCCTGCCGCGGGTGCGGGCATCTAAAGCCGTATTCCCGCACCGTCGATATAGGGAGTCGATATGCGGTTCCGTGATTGCGGGGCGGCGACGGGTGCGGTGTCTGCGCCGCGGGGTCCGAAGCACGGAACAGTGGGGTCGGAAGGAGGTCGAGTCAGCATGGCGCCTGCCTGGAGCGGTTTGAACATGCAGAGCTATGCGAAAGCGGTCTCGCCGTGGGAGGGAAGGACGCCCGTGGGCCCCTTGCGGGTCCTGGCCGTGGACGACGACCCCGCCGCGCTGGCCTTATACGGCGACATCCTGGGCCGCCCCTTTCCGGGCGCGACGGAGGGCCCCGACTCGGGTTTTCCGTCCTTCGAAGTAAGCCTCTTCGACGAGGGAGCGGACGCGGTGGACGCGGTGCGGGCCGCCCTGGCGGTCGACCGCCCCTACGCGGTGGCCTTCATCGACCTGCGCCTGGCCAACGGGCCCGACGGCGTGTGGACCGCCGCCCAGATCCGCGCCTTCGATCCGTTCATCAATATTGTCATTGTCACGGCCTTTCCCGAGATCTCCATCCTGGACATCGTGCGCCGGGTACCGCCGGCCGACCGGCTGCTGTACCTGTCGAAGCCGTTCCAGGCCCAGGAGATCCGGCAATTCGCCCTGGCCCTGGGCACCAAGTGGCACTCGGAGCAGTTGCTCCAGGCGGCCCGTCAGTGCCTCGAGGCCCGCGTCGAGGAGCGCACCGCGGAGCTGGCGCGCCTCAACGAGAGGCTCCGCCGCGACATCGAGGAGCGCCACCGGGCCGAAACGGCGTTGCGCGAAAGCGAGGCCCGCCTGCGCCGGCAGAACCGCGTGTTGATGGAGCTGGCCCGAAGCGAAGCCCTGGCGGGGCTGGACCTTTGCGCCGCCCTGCGGAAAATCGCCGAGGCGGCGGGCGACACCCTCGAGGCCGCCCACACCCGCATCTGGCTGCTCGACGCCGGCCGTGCCCGGCTGTGCTGCCGCGAGCGGTACGACCGCGCCGTCCGCCGCCACAGCAAGGACGACGCCGTCTGGAACGGCGACCCCGCCGAGTATCTCCGCCGGCTCGAGCGCGAGCGGACCCGGACGATCTACGGCGCCCCGCCTTCCGCGGACTTGCTGTCCGGGGACGGCGACGATGAGGGCCACGCGACGCGGCTCGAGGCCCTGGTGCGCGTGGGCGGCGCGGCCGCGGGCGTGGTGTGCTTCGAGCGGGAAGGGGCGGAACGGCTCTGGACCGCGGACGAGGAGAGCTTCGCGGGATCGGTGGCGGACTTCGTGGCCCTGGTGGTGGAGGCCTGGGAGCGCCGGAGCGTGGACGAGACGCTGCGTCAGCTCCAGCGGGCCGTCGAACAGTCCATCGACGGCATTCTGGTGACCGACATGGAAGGCACGGTGGTCTTCGCCAACCGGGCCTGGGCCGAGATGCACGGGTTCTCCGCCGGCGACCTGCGCGGCTCCACCTGGAGCCGCTTCCACACCCCGGAACAACTCGCGGAAGAGGTCCACCCCCTGCTCGAGGAGGTCCGGGAACGGGGCAGCCTCGACCGGGAGGTCGGCCACGTGCGGCAGGACGGCCGCCGCATGCCCACCCGCACCACCCTGACCCTGCTCCGCGACGATGCCGACGCGCCCATGGGATACCTCGCCATCGCCCGCGACATCACCCAGGAGAAGGAAGCGGAGGAACGGGGCGCCCGGCTCGAGGAACAGTTGCGCCGGTCCCAGAAGATGGAGGCCATCGGACGGCTGGCGGGGGGCGTGGCCCACGACTTCAACAACATGCTGATGGCCATCCTCGGCTGCAGCGATTTCCTGCTCAACGCCATCCCGCCGGATCAGCCCCTGCGCCACGACGTGGAGGAGATCAAGCGGGCAGGCGAACGGGCTGCGGATCTGACGCGCCAGCTCCTGGCCTTCAGCCGCCGACAGGTGCTCCAGCCTCGGGTCATCGACCTCAACGCCGTGGTGTCCGACATGGAGCGAATGCTGCGCCGGATCATCGGCGAAGACATCGAGCTCATGGCGGTGCTCGACGCGGACCTGGGCCGGATCAAGGCCGATCCCGGCCGGCTCGAACAGGTCATCATCAACCTGGCCCTCAACGCCCGCGACGCCATGCCTCGCGGCGGCCGTCTCACCCTCGAGACCCGCAACTTCGATCTCGACCAGGACTACATCCGGGGCCACGCCCTGGTGAAGTCGGGCCCCTACGTCATGCTGGCCGTCAGCGACACCGGCACCGGCATCGACCCGGAAACGCAGGCCCACATTTTCGAGCCCTTCTTCACGACCAAGGGGCCCGGACAGGGCACGGGCCTGGGCCTGGCGACGGTCTACGGTACGGTCAAGCAGAGCGACGGCTACATCTGGGTCTACAGCGAGCCGGACCGGGGAACGACGTTCAAGCTCTATTTCCCCCGCGTGCCCGACCCCGAGCTCGCATCGTCGCGATCCGCCCCGGAGGTCCGCGACCTCCAGGGCCGCGAGACCGTCCTGCTCGTCGAAGACGACCCCGTGGTGCGCGACCTCATCCGCCGGATCCTGGTCCGCTACGCGTATCGCGTCCTCGAGGCCTCCAGCGGACCCGAGGCCCTCGAAGTGTGCCGGAACCACGACGCGCCCATCGATCTGGTGCTCACCGACGTGGTGATGCCGCAGATGAGCGGACGCGAACTGATCGAGGAGCTGGTGACCGTCCGGCCGGACCTGCGCGTGCTGTACATGTCGGGGTACAGCAGCGAGGCGGTGGTGCGCCACGGCATGCTCGACAAGTACACCCCGTTCCTGCAGAAGCCCTTTACCCCCGACACCCTGGCTCGGAAGCTGCGCGAGATCCTCGACAACGCTCCCGAGAACGGAGCCGATTCGGCCTCCCAACCGTCCCGACCGATGGACTTTTCCGGTTGAAGGATCCGGTAGATTTGACGTAATGTCCTGATACGTTTCGGTTTTCCCCACACAGAGGAACCCGCGGGTTGCGCCGCGTTTCGAGGAGTTTTGGCATGTCAGAGACCGCGCGCGCGAAGGCCTCGTCCAACGCCGATCGTGTTTCCGTCCGCCGCAACCGCAAGCCGGCCCGCGGGGCCGGGAGCTAGGCCGATGGAACAGGCCCCGGCGGCGGAACGACGGGCGCGGTACGAGCGGGACGGGTTTGTGTTTTCGGAACCCCTGGTGACGCCGGACCTCCTGGCTCGGGTGGTGACGCATATGGACGCCGTCATCGCGGGGTCCTACGAGACCGGCGTCCCGCCCCACGCCCGCCACTTCGGTCCGGAAGATCCGCCCCAGAAACTGCGCAAGATCGACCAGCCCCACCTTTCCGACCGAACGCTCTATGAATTCGTAACCCACCCCGCCGTCGGCGCCTGGGTCGCCGAACTGCTCGAGGCCGATTGGATCCAGGTCTGGGCCACCCAGCTCCTGGTGAAGCCGCCCGGCGGCCAGGTCGTCGGCAACGTCGGCTGGCACCAGGATTCGGCCTACTGGCCCTATTGGGAAGGCGAGGTGTTCACCGTGTGGGTGGCCATCAGCCACATCACCCCCGAGTCCGGGCCCATGCGCTACCTGCGGGGCTCCCACCGATGGGGCGTCATCGAGGGCAGCGATTTCTTCAATCCCAACATCCAGGCCGGCGACCACGGGCTCTCGTTGCCGGCCGGCGCGGACTGGGAAGAGGTGCCGGCCCTTCTGCCCCCGGGCGCCGTCAGCCTGCACCACCGCCTCACCCTCCACGCCAGCGGCCCCAACACCGCGAAAACGCCCCGGCGCAGCTTCGCCCTCCACATGCGCACCGACCGTTCCCGCCCCCTCGAGAGCAATTTTTACACGGACCACCTCGACGACCCCCTCCACGCCCCCGTCATCTACCGCAAATCTCCGCAGTAGACCGAGCGGGAAGAGAGGGGAGAACGATGATCTCCCCCGAGTACGCCGCCGACCCCCGCGAGCCGCGTGCGCCGTAAGGGGGGATGAGATTATGGGCGCGGGCGCATTGAGTCCGCCAAGGCCCGGCCTGTGGGGATTTCCTGACGGGCACACATACGCAGCGCCCCGCCCCAACCAACGCCCCTGCCGTTCCGGAATCACCGTCCCCGGCGGAAATTCCCCGAAGGGGGATACATACGTTAGCCCAGGGTCAGCGAGCGCTAGCGAGCGCCACCCTGGGATCACGACCGCCCCCACCCCCGTCTTTTCCCGAAGGGGATACATACGTAGCGATGCAGGCCGGCAATGGGCCGCGGTCGTTCCGTCACCGACATTGGCCCCATACGTCGTAAGCCTACGAGGACTGCGCCTAACGGGCTCATGTGCGATGGCCTCCCGCGTAGGACTACGAGGACTGCGCTCAACGGGGCCGTGAGGGTGCCCCCTACCCGTCATTGCGAGGAGCGGCCCCCGTGGAAGCCCATACGGGAGGAGGGGTTACAGCGGCTTGGCCTGTTCCGTCTGTGGGCGCCTCCGCAGAGCGACGCGGCAATCTCACCCGTGGTAGGACTTCGCAGGCAGAGGTGGCTGGCTCATGTGAGATTGCCGCGTC
>CAYVOE010000192.1:0-9361 GCA_964452795.1 uncultured Nitrospiraceae bacterium | reverse complement strand
GGGGAAACGCCGCCGCACCGGGTCGCTCCCGACGGCCCGCCGAAAACTGGCGCGAACCCTGCCGACTGTTCTAAAGTCATGCTGTTTCCGGTGAAGGTTTCTCGGCTCTCGGACCGCCGCGGCGGGCAGACTCTCCAAGCCGGCCGCCGTTTCCGAGCGCCCACATCCCACATCAGACCCGATCACAGAAGGAGCACTCCCATGCCGAAGCCGAACACGGTGTCTCTGCTTCTTTCCGTATCGACCGTATGCCTGTTGGCGGGCCCCGCCGGCGCCCAGGGCGGCAGCGCCGCTCCCTCGGCGGACACGGCGGAACAGGTCCTCGAGGCCTCCCCGCGCCACGGCGAATACGCCTTTGTCGACCTGCCCGGCAGCGACGTCAAGATGAAGACCTGGGTGGTCTTCCCCGAGAAGGCGGAGAAGGCCCCCGTGGTCGTGGTGATTCACGAGATCTTCGGCCTCACCGACTGGATCCGTTCCGTCGCCGACGCCCTGGCGGCCGAAGGGTTCATCGCGGTGGCGCCGGACCTCATCGCCGGCATCGAGGGCGCCGAGGAGAACCCGCGCGAAGCCATCGGCCGGCTCGACGATGAAACCGCCGTGGCCCGGCTTAATGCCGCGCTCGAGCACGGCCTTTCGCTCCCCGCCGCCAACGGCAAGGCCGCCGTCATCGGATTCTGCTGGGGCGGCAGGATGAGCTTCCATTACGCGGCCCACCAGCCCAAACTGAACGCCGCCGTGGTCTACTACGGCACGTCGCCCGACGCCGACACCCTCGCCGGAATCAACGTGCCGGTCCTGGGCCTGTATGGGTCGGACGACGCCCGCGTCAACGCCACCGTGGGACCCGCCCAGGAGGAGATGGAACGCCTGGGCAAGTCGTACGAGGCGATAACCTACGACGGGGCGGGGCACGGTTTCCTGCGTCAGCAGGACGGCCGCGACGGCGCCAATCAGAAGGCCAGTGAGCAGGCCTGGGCACGGACGCTCGCGTTCCTTAAAGAGCATACGGGGTCCTGACCGGGTCTCGCCCGTACACGACCTTCGGCCGGTCCCCGGGGGCCATCGGTTCCCCGGGGACCCGGTCGCTGCCCGAACTCCGTTCCTTGACAAGTCTCGGAATTCCCGGGTATATTCGACCACGACAGTTCAATGATCGTCCTGTTGTAACCGCCCCGCGACGATTCGAATCTCCAATTCCAGCCTTCCCACCGGCGGGCAAGCCTCACACGCGAACCCGCACACCTCATACGGATGGACGCCATGGATCCTTCCCCGAACACTTCGATCCGATCCGATGACACCCTTGACGCACCAACGGCCTCCTGCGCACCCTCGGACGACGCCATGGAAGGCCTCGAATCAACCGAATCCACCGAATCCGCCTCGGAACCGGGCATGGCGCAGGCCGCGTCGGCGGCGGTAGCCGATGCCTTCGAGAGCACCCGCCGATTCATTCAGGAAGAGGGGCTCAAGAACGTGGCCGAGGACATAAAGACCCTGATCGTGCGGAACCCCATACCGGCCGTGCTGCTCGGAGTCGGGCTCGGCTTTCTCATCGGCCGGGCCATGGGGCCGCGTAGCTGACCCATGCCGAACGCGCCGGATACCGGCTGCCCGGAGCCGAACGGGAATTCGAGAGTGGCGGAACTGCTGGGCGGGATCCTCGGCGACGTCCAGGATCTGGTTCGGCAACAGCTCGTCCTCTTCGGACACGAGGTCCGTCGCGAGATTCAGACCACGCGCGACGGGCTCGTCCTCCTGGCCGCCGGCGCAGCCGTGGCGCTCGTCGGCGCGGTCCTGATCCTCCTTATGACCGTGTACCTGCTGTACTGGGCCGTCCCGGATCTCCCGCTTTGGGTGTGCTACGCCGCCGTGGGAATTCCCGTCGCCCTGGCGGGCGCGGCACTTTGCGTGGCGGGGCTTCGTCGCCTGCGGTCGACCGGGCCGCGGTTCGATCACTCGGTGGAGGCCCTCCACGAGACGGTTCGACTCCCCAGTGAAACGCTCAAGGAAGGTGTTGATGGATGAATTTGTGGTGCGTCCGGACCGGGAAGCCCTGCGGATACGTCAGGAAATGGATGATACCCGCGCCGCTCTGGCCGACAAGCTCGACGAACTCGGGCACCAGGTGACGGACACCGTGTCGTCCGTCACCCACACGGTCGATGCGGTCAAGCACGCCTTCGACGTGGCCGAACGGGTGCGGGAACGACCCTGGATTGCTGTAGCAGGGGCCGCGGCGATAGGCCTGTACCTCGGCTATCGCACCTCCGCGCACGATGCCCGGCGTCGCGCCGCCGGCACCGTCCGCCCCGTCGTGCCCTCGAATCCGGCCCCGCCGCCCGCCAACGGCGCCACGGCTTCTCCCTGGACGGAAGTATTCTCCGAAGAGATTGCCCTGCTGCGGGGACTGGCCATCGGCGCCCTCTTCGGCGTGGTCCGCGATTGGGTCACCCCCTCCGTGCCTCAGACCCTGGAACGGTCCGTTGTGGACGCCATCGACGGCGTCACCGTAAAGCTGGGAGGACAGCCCCTCCAGGGTTCGTGGAAACCCCGCGGCCGTCCCGGCGACCCGGCGCGGCCGATGAACGCTTCTCCTCCGCACGAGTCGGTGCCGTCGCGGCCCCCGTGGACTTAACCCCGGTCGACACCGGGAGACGCTCGGATATGGCAGCCTCAAACACGCGAGAGCGCCCGCGGATCGTGACCGTCGCGGCCGGACTCCTCTGCATCACCCTCATCGGGGTCATACTGGCCTGGGCCAAGACCGTCCTCATCCCCATCGCCCTGGCGATCTTCCTGACCTTCATCTTGAGCCCCCTGGTCACTCGCCTCGACCGGTGGGGGCTGGGACGCGTCCCGGCGGTGCTCGTGGTGGTGGTCGCCGTGGGCATCTTCCTCGCCGGCCTCTTCGGGATCGTCGGATCCCAGCTCTATAGCCTCGCCAACGACCTGCCCAACTATCAGGCAAACATCCGCGACAAGATTGCCGCCCTGCGCGCCAGCGGAGAAGGCGGCGCCGTCGAGAAGGTGCGCACCACCATCGAAGGAGCCGCCCGGGCCACGGAATCCGAATCCGAAGAAGAACCGACGGGCTTCGACGTTACCGGCCTGCTGCCCGTGCTCAACGAGCCTGTCCCCGTTCGAGTAGTCCCGGACGAAGAGGAAGAGGCGGGGGCGGCGCTGGACTCCTTCGTGGCCTCCCTCACGACCTTCCGCCCCGCCATGCAGGTGCTGGCGACGGCGGGCCTGGCCCTTGTGCTGGTCATCTTCATGCTCATCACGCGCGAAGACCTGCGCAACCGGCTGGTCAGCCTTGCGGCCGAAGGAAACCTCGCCACCACCACCAAGGCCCTCGACGACGCGGGCCATCGCATGGCGCGCTACCTCATCGCCCAGCTAATCGTCAATGCCAGCTTCGGATTGGTGATCGGCATCGGCCTGTTCGTCATCGGCGTGCCCTACGCGCTCCTCTGGGGCCTGTGCGCCGCCATATTCCGCTACATTCCCTACATCGGCCCCTGGCTGGCGGCCATGCTTCCCATCTCGGTCAGCCTCATCACCACGCCCGACTGGACCCAAGTGCTCATGGTCCTGGGCTTGTTCGTGGTCCTGGAACTGGCCAGCAACAACATCATGGAGCCCTGGCTCTACGGTCAGGGCGTGGGCGTGTCGGTGGTGGCGCTAATCGTGTCCGCCACCTTCTGGGCCTGGATATGGGGGCCCGTGGGCCTCATCCTCGCCACGCCGCTCACCGTCTGCCTCGTGGTCCTGGGACGCCACGTCCCCGCTTTGTCCATCCTGGACCGGCTTCTCGGCGACCGGCCTAGCCTGGCGCCCCACGCCGCCTACCTCCAACGGCTGCTGGCCCGAGACAATCTCGAGGCGGGGGAGATCGTGCGCGAATACTGCCGGCGAGAAGACTGCACGCCCAAGGCCGCCGACACCGTCTTCGACGAGATGCTCATCCCCGCCCTCCTCATGGCCCGCCAGGACCGGGCCCGCGGCAACCTCGGCGCCGAAGAGGAGGACTTCATTCTGGAAGTCACGCGGGGCATCGTGGACGAGTTGGCGGACGGCGAAGAGGAAGAGAAGAAGTCGGAAACGGCCGAGGATGGGGGAGAGGAAGAACCGAGCGAACCGCTGCCCCCGCCCATCCGCATCCTGGGCTGCGCATCCCATCAGGAAGCCGAAGAGGTCACGCTGCACATGCTCGACGCGCTGATGGCGCAGTCGAACGTCCGCGTCGACGTCCTTTCCATGCGCATCCTTCCGGCCGAAGTGGTTCGGCAAGTCGAGCGAGATCGGCCGCCCGTGGTGGTCATCGCCGTCCTTCCTCCCGGCGGATTCGAGCAGGCCCGCTACCTGTGCCGGCTCCTCCGCAAGCACTTCCCCGACCTGGGCATCGTGGTGGGGTGCTGGGGCCAGACCGAGGACCTCGATCGAACGCTGGTACGGCTTCGCCGTTCCGGCGCCCAGTACGTGACCACCACCCTGCTCGGGGCGCGCGAACATATCCTCTCGCTGGCCGGGTCGACGCCGTCGGAAAGGCAGGACGCTTCGGTCCCCGCCGGCCGCGCCGAACCGGTGAAGGCCTCGTCGTGAGCGTGCGCGGCGAGACCCCGGGGGTGACTCCGGCGGACAAGGAAAACAACCCGGCGGTCCGGCAGTTGGCCCTCCAGTATGCCGTCAGCGACGTCCTGGCGAAGGCCCCCTCGTTCCGCGCCGCCGCGCCGCAACTGCTCCGGTCTCTGGGCGAGGCCCTTGACGGTCGGTTCGGCGCCTACTGGCAGCTCGACGACGACACGCAAATCCTGCGCTGCATCGCCACGTGGAAACCGCCCGGCACCGATCGGCTCGACCGGTTCGACGCCGTCACCCGGGAACGCCGCTTCGCTTCCGGCGAAGGCCTGCCCGGACGGGTCTGGGCGACGGGCAAGCCCGCCGGCTTCCGGTGCATCGCCGACGAACCGGACTTTCTCCGCAGGGAGGCCGCCGAGGAGGCGGGGCTCACCGGGGCGGTCTTCTTCCCCGTCCTGATGGGGCTCCAGGTCCTGGGCGTCATGGAATTCTTCGGCCCGTCCGTCTCGCCCGACGACGCGGACCTCGTGCGCACCCTCCAAACGGCCGGCTATCAGATCGGGCAGTTTGTCCGGCGCGAGCGGGCCCAGGAGGAGACCCGCCACAGCGAGGCCCTGAAATCCGCCGTCATTCAATCCGCCCTCGACTGCGTCATCCTCATGGATCGCGACGGAATCGTGCGCGAATGGAACCCCGCCGCCGAGCAGACCTTCGTATACCGGAGGGAGGACGTCCTGGGCCGCTGTATGGCCGATCTCATCATCCCGCCCGACCTGCGCGAAGCCCATCGAAAAGGCATGGAACGTTACCTCGCCTCCGGAGAGGGCACGGTCATCGGCAAACGCATCGAGACCACCGCCATGCGGGCCGGTGGCGTCGAGTTTCCCGTCGAAGTGGCCGTCACCGCCGTGGTCGAGAACGGCGCCCCGTCCTTCGCCGCCTACATCCGCGACATCACCGAGCGCAAGCGCGAGGAGGCCCGACAACAGGAGCAGATGCAGATCGCGGCCCTCACCGCCGACATCGGCACGGCCGTGACTCAGAACGATCGGCTGCCCGAAATGCTCCAGCAGTGCGCCGAGGCCTTGGTGAACCACCTCGACGGCGCCTTTGCCCGCATCTGGACCCTCAACCGCGCCGAAAACGTCCTCGAGCTCCGGGCAAGCGCCGGCATGTACACCCACCTCAACGGCGATCACAGCCGCATTCCCGTGGGCAAGTTCAAGATCGGCCTCATCGCCGAGGAGCGGAAACCCCATCTCACCAACGCCGTCGTCGGCGACCCGCGCGTGAGCAATCCCGAATGGGCCCGACGCGAGGGTATGGTCGCCTTCGCCGGGTATCCGCTCATCGTCGGTTCCGAGCTGGTCGGCGTCATGGGCATGTTCGCCCGACGTCCCCTGTCGGACACCACGCTTCAGGCCATGGCGTCCATAGCCAACGGCATCGCCCTGGGCATACGGCGCATGTTCGCCGACGAGGAGCTCCGCCAGTCCAAGCAGGAGGCCGAGGACGCCAACCAGGCCAAGAGCCAGTTCCTCGCCAACATGAGCCACGAGCTGCGCACGCCCCTCAACGCCGTCATTCTCTACAGCGAGCTCCTGATGGAAGAGGCGGAAGACCGCGGGCTGGACTCCTTTCGCCCCGATCTCGAGAAGATCCGCAGCGCCGGAAAGCATCTGCTCGGACTCATCAACAACGTCCTCGACCTCTCGAAGATCGAGGCCGGCAAGATGGACCTCTACGTCGAAGAGTTCGAGATCCCGGCCCTCGTCGAGGAGGTGGCCCACACCGTGCACCCCCTCGTCGAGAAGCGCGCAAACCAACTCGACGTCCGCGTCTCCGACGGGCTCGATCCCATGCGAAGCGACCTTACCAAGGTGCGGCAGGTGCTCTTCAACCTCCTTAGCAATGCGGCCAAGTTCACCGAGAGCGGCACCATCGAGCTCGAGGCCCGCGCCGAGGACGTGGCCGACGCGCCCGGCATCGTCTTCGAAGTGCGCGACAACGGCATCGGCATGGACGACGAGCAGCAGGAGAAACTGTTCCAGGCCTTCACCCAAGCCGACGCCTCCACCACCCGCAAGTACGGCGGCACCGGACTCGGGCTGGTAATCACGCGCCGCCTGTGCCGCATCCTCGGCGGCGACATCGAAGTCCAAAGCGCCGCCGGCCAGGGATCCACCTTCATCGTGCGCCTGCCCCTCGTCCTGTCCGACGGCGCTCCCGAGGCGGAGGATTCCCGCGCGGCCGAACCCGCCGACGAATCCGGCCGGGGAACCGTCCTCGTCATCGACGACGATCCGGGCATGCGCGAGATGATGGGGCTGAAGGACTCCGTCTCGCGCGAGAGGAACGGCCCGATGTCATCACCCTGGATGTCATGATGCCCGGCACCAGCGGCTGGACCCTGCTCTCGACGCTGAAGGCCGATCCCGACCTCGCCTCCATCCCCGTGGTGATGCTCACCATGCTCGACGACCGCAACCTGGGTTACCTCCTGGGCGCCTCGGAATACCTCACCAAGCCCATCGACCGGGCCCGGCTCTTCGCCGTGCTCGAGAAATACCGCCCCTGCCCCAAGGGTTGCCGCGTCCTGATCGTGGAGGACGAGGAGGGAACCCGCCGCACGCTACGGAACGCCCTGCGCGAGCAGGGATGGGAGGTGATCGAAGCGAAGAACGGCCGGGCGGCCCTCGATCGGGTGGCGGAGACGCCGCCGGACCTGATCCTCCTGGATCTTCTGATGCCGGAGATGGACGGATTTGAATTCATCGAACAGCTCCGTCGGCAGGAGCCGGGGCGAGACATTCCCGTTGTGGTGATCACGGCCAAGGACCTCACCCCCGAAGAAGGCGCCCGCCTCGAAGGAGACGTTCAGCGGATCCTTCACAAAGGCGAGCACGATCTCCGCGCCATCCTTCAAGACATTCGCCGCCACATGCCGCCCCGGCCGTCCGAATCGGCCGAAGCGTCTTCCAACACGACCTGACCGGGCGGGAATCCCGTCCCCGCGCGATTGGGTTGGGCCGCCGGTCTCGCGCTATACTGGAGCCCGCACACGCACAGCAATCATTCGAGAGGTTCCCAATGCCCAGGATCCTGATAGTCGAAGACAACGAAGAAAACCGGGAAGCCCTCTGCCGGCGGCTCCAGCGGCGCGGGTTCGACGTGGTGATGGCCCCCGACGGGCGCCAGGGCGTGGACATGAGCAAGTCGGAGAAGCCCGACCTCGTCCTCATGGACATGAACATGCCGGTCCTCGACGGATGGCGGGCGTCTCAGATGATCCGGGAAGACCCCGACACCCAGGACCTCCCCATCATCGGCCTGACCGCCCACGCCCTCGCCGGCGACCGCGAAAAGGCCCTGCAGGCGGGTTGCACCGACTACCACACCAAGCCCGTCGATTTCGACAAGCTCATCGAGCAGATCGAGGCCCTCCTCACGCGGTCGTAGCGAAGGGCTCCCCCATTCGGCTTCCATAGCCGCCTTGACACGTACCCGACCGCCCGGCACAATGCCGGTTCGCGCGTCGGCGGGGGGCCGGCGCGGAGGGGGAGCCGATATGAATCGCCGGGAATTTCTCGTTACCGTGGGCGCGGCGTCGGGAGCGGTCGCCGCCGGACATCTGGCGGCCGACGACCGCTCAACCGCCCGGAAGCTTCCGCGGGTCACCGATCTCGACAAACCCGTCGCCATCGCCATGTGGGACTTCAGTTGGCTGTTGCGCCACCACCCCGCGGGCGAGTTCGAAGACTGGTCGCGGGTCCTCGACGATCTCGTCGAGCGCGGCTACAACGCCCTCCGGATCGACGTCTTCCCCAATCTCGTGGCGGCGGGACCCGACGGCGCCGTCACCGAAGAGTACTACTTTCCCAAAGCCGACTGGCGGCCGGCCATGTGGGGCAACCAATACTCGGTATCCGCGCGGCCGCGCGAAGCCCTGCTCGAGTTTCTCCCAAAATGCACCGAACGGGGCATCCATGTGGGCATGTCCACGTGGTTTTTCGGCCCCGGCGCGGAGACCATTGAAGGCCTGGACGGCTTTGTCCGGGTGTGGGACGAGACCCTCGCCTTCCTCGACGGCCACGGCCTGCTCGACAACGTGTTCTACGTCGACCTGCTCAACGAGTACCCTATGTTCCACGGGTTCAAGTGGCTGGAAACCGAGCTGAACCGCGTCCGGCAGAACGAGGCGCCATCCACCCGGGAGCGCGAGGCCCACCAGTTCGACAAGGACCGGAGCCAGTACAACGCGGCGCAGCGGGCCTTCTACGGCCGGTTTATCTCCGAGGCCATCGACCGCCTCAAAGCGAAGTGGCCCGACCTGCCCTTCTTCGCCTGCCAGACCGCCCTCGACGCGGTGCCCTGGGACGACATGGACTTCTCCCGGTTCGAAGTGCTCGACGTGCACCGATGGTTCATCCTCCACGAAGCCCTCTCGAGTGGCACCGGCTACTGGGAAAACCTGCACAACCTCGCCGACAACGACCTCAAGTTCGCCGAGGTCAATGCGAAACTGCGCGCCAACTGGGACGCCCACCGCGACACCCTCGTCGCCTGGATGGCGGAATTCACCGCCGCCGTCGCCGCGAAGGGCCGCGCCCTCGGCGTCCCCTACGGCAACACCGAAGGCTGGGGCATCATCAATTGGCTGGACCACCCCTCGCTGGACTGGGACATCATGAAGGACGCGGCCGAAATCGGCGCGCGCCTCGGACGCGAGCACGGCTATGCCTTCAATTGCACGTCCAATTTCACCCTTCCCCAGTTC
>CAYVOE010000191.1:0-9369 GCA_964452795.1 uncultured Nitrospiraceae bacterium | reverse complement strand
CGAACGGTCCCGCATGAAACACGAACTGTCCCTCATTCTTCTGAAGATAGGAGAACGTCAGTGTTGCGTCTGCAAAGGCCTGGTTCTCTTCGTTCGACGCGCACTGAACGCAGAGAATCATGCTCAGCACCAGGGATACTCGGATAGCGGATGAAGCAAAGCGATGCAGGCTGAGAACGCCGCGCGACATTTTGCAGACCCTCCCGGATAGGACAGCAGATACTCAGCGGCCATTTCCAATAGTAACACAGGAGGGAACCGGGCGCACATCGCCCGGAACGGGCGGGCGAAAGAAACGCCGGAAAGGGTCAGGGGTCTTCTTGCTGACCTTCACCTGCGGAACTCTGGGCAAGTTACTCGGAGCGGGCTTCGGCGTCGGGCCGGTTGAGGGTCGATTGGACGATCTCCCAGGCGGCGGCTTCGGCGGAGCTCATGTCGCCGTCGTTCGATGCGACGGTGACGACGAGTTTCAGGTCGGGGACGAACACGACGAGGGCGTACCACATGGTATTGGACCCGTTGTGCCAGTACAGGGTGTGGGGCGCGCTTCCGTCCGACTCCTTCAGCCCCCACCCGTAGGCGTAGTCGTCGCGCCGCGGAGTGTGGAGCCTTCGGTAGCTCTCGGCGGAGAGGAGCGCGCCTCGGCCGAGCTCGCCGCGCAGGTGCTCTTCCGCATACGTGCAGAGGTCGCGGAGGGTCATATGGACGATGCCGGCGGGACCGATGATGGGGGTGTTGTCGGCGGTGTCGTCTACCGCCAGCTTCCAACCGAACAAGGTGCGGTGGCCGCGGGGCTCGGCGAGGGTGTCGTCCGGGCTCGGCGGCGGGCCGAACCCGGCGCTGGTCAGCCCCAGCGGCTCGAAGACCTCCCGCGTCACGAGGTCTTCCCATGTGTCGCCGGTGGCCTCCTCGGCCAGGGTCCCGGCGAGCGTGTAGCCCACGTTGGAGTAGGCGAAGGCCGCGCCTGGCGGATTGCTCGGCTTGTCGGCAATCACCTTCAGCACCGCCTCTCTGCGCGCCTGCGAACGTTCCGGGCCGAGGGCCGGGCGTTGCCGCGGCGACAGGAAGGAGAAGTTGGCGGGGGCGCCCGAGGTATGTGTGAGCAGGTCGTCGAGGGCGACCGGTTTCCAGTTCGGATGGACGGAGGGCTCGGGAAAGTACTTGCCGACCGTGTCAGACCAATCCATCCGGCCCGATTCCACCAGTCGCGCGATCATGGTGGCCGTTATCGACTTGGTGATGGAGCCCAGGTGCCACCGGTCGTCGAGGGTAAGGCTCACGCCGCTGCCTTTCTTCCGCTCTCCGTCGACGGCGGAAGCGACGACCTCGCCGTCGACGACGACCATGGCGGCGAGCCCGACGAGATCCTTTTCGCGGCGCAGGGCGGGGACTTGCTCCGCGAGCGGAACGTATCGCTCCGGTCGGCGCTCCAGAGCGGCCCGGCGGATGGCCTGACGATTGGCCGTGGTGAGGGGGACGTCCCGCAGCGTTTTCGTCTCCGACGAATCCAGCGGCTGCACCACGAGGGTGGCGGTGTCGCCGGGCGGGTGTCCCATTCGGGTGAGAAGCTCGACAAGGTCCTCTTCAAACCGCTTCTTCCACAGATTTCCGTAGGTTTCCCGGCTGAACGCGACGATCTCGGAGGCGGGGACATCGTCCATGGACACCAGCTTGAACCAGTTTCCGTCGACCCGTACTTCCGGTTGGGATTCGTCCCATCGGACGGCGGTAAAAGGCGATTTCCGGGCGTAGGTCTCGCCCATGTCCGATGCCAGACGGATGGCGCCCAGAAACAGCACGGGTACCGCGACAATCACGATCACCAGGACGCAGACGATGGCGACGGTGCTGCGTCGAAGCACACGCCCACGCGGGCGCGGCAGCTCGGGAGGTCTTTGACCCATGGAGACGGTCCTTGTGCGTGAGGGCCATCGCGTGCGGATCGCTGAACGATCCCTCCGCGATGGCCCGTGCCGGTTTTTCCGATCCCGCACTGGCAAAGGCAACGGTACTCGAGGCGAAGCCTTCGACCTCGCAGGCGCTGCGCGGAGAAGGGTCAGGCCGGCACGTCGTCGATGAGCTCCGCGCGCAAGCGATGGCGGGCCCGGTCGATGCCTTCGGCGCCCGCGCCGTGATCGCGCAGGACGGCTTCGACGAGGGACAGGGCCACCTCACTTTCCGCGGTGAAGACGGCGTCGGCGCCGGCCTCGCGCAAGCGAGCGACTTCGCGCAGGTAGTTGGCGCGGGCGAAGACCTTGATCTTGGGGTTGGCTTCGCGGGCGAGCCGGATGACGTCTTCGCAGCCCGCCGTGTAGGCGGCGCTCAGGACGAGGCTCCTGGCCTTTTCGATGCCGGCCTTGCGCAGGGTTTCGGCGTGGAAGGCGTCGCCGTAGACGGCATGCCCGCCGTGTTCGCGGATGGCGCGGACGGTGTCGAGGTTGAGCTCGATGACGGTGGGCTTCACGCCGTGTTCGCGCATGAACTCGACGAGCCGGCGCCCCACGGGTCCGTAGCCGACGACGATGGCTTCGTCGACGGGGATCTCCGGGGCGGAGACGATGGGCTCGTGGTTTACGCCGTTCGGAGCCCACCGCAGCTTCGAGAGGAAGGCGAGGCGGTTGCGCAGGCCGGGGCGGCGCTGATACTCGCGGTGAACGCTGCTGGTGAGCCGATAGAGAAGGGGGTTGAGGCTGATGGAGACGATGGCGGCGCCGATAAGGGCATTCCCGGCGTCCGCGGCGAGCAGCCCGAGCTGGCTGCCGAGTCCGGCGAGGATGAAGGTGAACTCGCCGATCTGGGCGAGGGCGGTGGCCACGGCCAGGGCGACCCGGAGGGGATAGTGGAGGAGCAGCACGATGGCCAGGGCGGCCAGGGGCTTTCCAAGGAGGACGATGGCCAGGGTGGCGGCCATGAGGCCCGGCGACTCCACGAGGACGCTGGGATTGAACAGCATGCCCACGCTGACGAAGAAGAGCACGGCGAAGGCGTCGCGCATGGGCAGGGCCTCGGTGGCGGCGCGCAGGCTGAACTCGGAACGTCCGACGACCATGCCGGCGAGAAAGGCGCCCAGGGCCATGGACGCGCCGAAGAACTCGGCGGAACCGACGGCGATCCCCAGGGCCAGGACCAGGACCGTGAGGGTGAAGAGTTCGCGGGAGCGGGTGGCGGCGACGCGGTCGAGGATCCAGGGCAGGGTGCGGCCGCCGGCGTAGACGGTGAAAGCCATCAGCAGGCCGAGCTTGGCCGTGGAGCCGCCCAGGGCGAGGAACACGCCGCCTGCCGTCCGTTCGCCCGCCCCGAACAGCACGGGCAGGAGCACCAGGACGAGGACGGTGAAGAGGTCTTCGACCACGAGCCAGCCCACGGCGATGTGGCCGGTGCGCGTGTGGAGGTCGTTGTTGTCCGAAAGGACGCGGAGCAGCACCACCGTGCTCGCCACCGAGATGGCGAGTCCATAAACGAGACCGCCCGAGAGACCCCAGCCGAAGGCCACGCCGACGAGCCCTCCGAGGACGGTGCTGACCCCGATCTGCACCAGCGCGCCGGGCAGGGCGATGCGGCGCACGCCCCACAGCTCTTCGAAATGGAATTGCAGCCCCACGCCGAACATGAGGAGGACGACGCCCACTTCGGAAAGCTGTTCGGCGAGTTCGTGGTCGGCCGTGAAACCCGGCGTGTGGGGGCCGACGAACATCCCCGCCAGGAGGTAGCCCACGATGGGCGACAGTCCCAGCCGGTAGGTGCCGTATCCGAAGACCAGGGCGGCTACGAAGCTGACCGAGAGGGTCATGAGCAAATCGGCGTGGTGCCCTTCCAAAGGCGTCTCCTTACTTGATACGCGATGACGGAACCGGAACCCGTGTGAACTCTGCGAATGCAGCATCGTAATGGCTGAATGCCGCGCAAAGACCGAATGCCGCACAAGAAGATTAATACGGGTCGGGGCTTGTCAAATCAAGCAAAAATTCCGGGAGCAACCGGGCGAAAAATGCGAGATTCGTCGCCGGAGTACGAAGCGCGGCGGCCGATCCGGGCCGGATTCGGGTTATCGGCGAAGCTGTGGTATCCTGGTAGCGCGCACCATCCGGTAAACGACAAGGTCACTCGGGAGCGTGTACCCATGTCTTTTCGGTCCCACGCCCGTTGTTTGGGCGCCCCGTTCGCGTTGTTTTGTCTCGTCTTCGGTGGGTTCGATGCGGCGGCCGCCGAAGCGTCCCCATCCCTGGCTGCGCAGGTCCAACAGGTCCTGGAGGCGCGATGTCTGTCCTGCCACGGACCCGATGGGCGCAAGGGCGGCCTCGGGCTCTACAGCTTCGAGGCGCTGCGTGAAGGGGGCGACTCGGGTCCGGTGATAGTCTCAGGCGACCGCGACGAGAGCCTGCTCCTGCGAAAAGTCACCGCGTCGAACCCCGCGGACCGGATGCCGCCGGAGGGCGAGCCCCTTTCGGCCGAGGAAATCGCCCTCATCGAAGCCTGGATAGACGCCGGCGCGCCGGGCGACGGAGTTGCGGCGTCGGCGGAATCGACGGCCCAGCCGAGGCACTGGGCCTTTCGCCCGCCCGAACGGCCGGTCCTTCCCAAAGTTGAGCGTTTCGGCGATACGGGCAACCCCGTGGACGCGTTCATCCGGGCGCGGCTCGAAGAAGAAGGGTTGGAGCCGTCGCCGGAAGCCGACCGCTACACCCTGATCCGGCGCCTCAGCCTGGACCTGGTGGGCCTGCCGCCGACTCCGGAAGAGGTGGCCGCCTTCGTGGCCGACGACCGCCCCGATGCTTACGAACGGCTCGTGGACCGGCTGCTGGCGTCGCCCCACTTCGGCGAACGCCGCGCCGTGGGCTGGCTCGACATCGCCCGCTACGCCGACACCAACGGCTACGAGAAGGATCGACACCGGTCCATCTGGCCCTACCGCGATTGGGTGATCCGGGCCTTCAACGACGATATGCCCTACGACCGGTTCATTGTGGAGCAACTGGCGGGGGACATGCTGCCGAGCCCGACGCAGGATTCGCGCATCGCCACCGGATTCAACCGCAACTCGATGGTGAACGAAGAGGGCGGCGTCGACGTCGAGGAGTTTCGCTACGAGGCCCTCGTGGACCGGGTGAACACCACCTCCACGGCCTTCCTCGGGCTCACCATGGCCTGCGCCCAGTGCCATACCCACAAGTTCGATCCCATCACGCAGCGCGAGTATTTCCAGTTCCTGGCGTTCTTCGACGCCTCCGACGACGTGGACATGGAGGTGTACGTACCCGAGATCGCCGAGGAGCGGGCACGGATCGAGGCCGAGATCGCCGAACTCGAGGCCCGTCTCGTCCACGAGTTCCCCGTAGACGAGTACCGGACCGAGTGGGTTCCCATGCGGGCCGTGTCCGCCGAAGCCGGAGGCGGGGCGGAGCTGAAGGCGGGCGACGACGGCACCGTGACGGCGACGGGTCCCGCGCCGGCCGCGTCCGACTACACGGTCGAGTACGCCCTCGAACCTGGGCGGTACGCGGCCTTGCGTCTCGAGGTCCTGCCCCATCCCGAGACGGGACGCCTGGGGCATGCCGAGGCCGGCGGTTTCGTCGTGACGGGCCTGGCGGCGACCCTGTCTTCGGGGAGCAGTGAGCCCGCGCGCCTCGTCTTCACGAAGGCGGAAGCGGACCCTGCCGCGGACGGATTCTCCCCCGAAGGGCTCCTCGACGACAAAGCCGAGACGGGCTGGGCGGTGGACGGATCGGAAGACTCCGCGGCCCCGGCTCCGACGGCCACGTTGCATCTCGGCGAGGCGGTGGTGATCGACGAACCGTCGACGTTGCGGGTGACCCTGGGGCAGCGACACGGCGAAGGCCGACCCCTGGCCCGATTCCGGCTGCTGGCGGGCAAGCAAGTGCTGCCGCCGTCGGACCTGCCCGAAGACGTCCGCCGTCGGGAGCATCTCGAACGGAAATTCGCCGCGTGGGAGGCGGACCTCCGGTCGCGATCGGCGGAGTGGGCGGTGGCGGATCCCATCGAGTGTCGCTCCGAGGGCAACGCCACGTTTGTGAAGCAGGCCGACCGGTCGGTGCTGGTGAAGGGCGACAATCCCAACACGGACACCTACGAGATCACGCTCTACACGGATGAGCCGCGCATCACCGCCATTCGGCTCGAAGCGCTGCCCCATCCGAGCCTGCCCGGCGGCGGACCCGGCCGGGGCGTGATCATGGCCGAGGGCGACTTCCTGCTCAGCGAGATCGCGGTCGAGGCGGCGCCGTGGTACGACCCGGATTCGACGGTCCCCGTGACCGTGCGCGGCGCCTCGCAGGACTACGCCGCCGACGGGCGCACGGCGGACCTCGCCCTGGACGGCCGGCTCGACACGGGCTGGTCGATTAAGGGCGCCACGGGTCAACCCCATGCGGCCGTGTTCGAGCTCGACGCTCCGGTGGTTCACGACGGGCCGACTCTCCTGCGGCTGAAGCTCGACCAGGTTTACGTCCACCAGCACACCCTCGGCCGGTTCCGCATCTCCGTCACCGGCGACGAGGGGTCCGTCCGGGCCTCGGGTGTGCCCGCCGATGTCGAGGCGCGGATCCGGATCCCGGAAGAAGAGCGAACCGACGCCGACCGCAAGGCCCTCCTTGACTACTATCTGTCCGTGGCGCCCGAGACGGCGGAGCCTCGAAAACGGATCGACGCGTTGCGGGCTTCGATGCCGTCCTTCCCGACGACCCTGGTGCTTGAGGAGCGCGAGGAGCCGCGGATCACCCGCATCCGGCACCGGGGCGAGTTCCTCGAGCCCCGCGCGCCCGTCACGCCCGACGTGCCCGCCGTGCTGCCGCCGCTGCCCGAACACGCGCCGCGCAATCGTCTGACCCTCGCCCTGTGGCTGGCTTCGGAAGACAATCCGCTGACGGCGCGGGTGGCGGTGAACCGGTTGTGGCAGGAGTACTTCGGCCACGGCCTCGTCCGCACCCCCGGCGATTTCGGGTTGCAGGGCGATCCGCCGACCCATCCGGAGCTTCTCGACTGGCTCGCCACGGAATTCGTTCGCCGCGGCTGGAGCGTCAAGGCCCTGACCCGGTTGCTGGTCACGTCGGCGACGTACCGGCAGTCCTCCGAGGCGACGCCGGAACTCCTCGCCGCGGACCCCGCCAACGACCTCTACGCCCGCAGCAGCCGGGTGCGGCTCGACGCCGAATGGGTGCGCGACGTGGCGCTCGCATCGTCGGGGCTGCTGAAGCCGACCATCGGCGGGCCGAGCTTCTATCCGCCTTTGCCGGACGGCGTGCTCGAGCGCGTCTTCGACGCCCGATGGAAAACGAGTGAAGGGGACGAGCTGCACCGGCGCGGCCTGTACGTCTATTGGAAACGGACGTTGCCCTATCCCATTGCGACCACCTTCGACGCCCCCGCCCGCGACCTGACCTGTGTGCAACGGGTCCGGTCCAACACGCCGCTCCAGGCGCTCACCCTGCTGAACGACCCCGGCATGATGGAGGCCGCCCGAGCCCTGGCGCGGCGCATCCTCGACGAGGCTCCGGCCGATACCGCGGCGCGGATACGCCACGCCTTCCTCCTGACGCTGGCGCGGCCGCCGGACCCGCAGGAGCTGGCCTGGGTGGCGGAGTTCTGCGGTGCCCAGCGGGCGGCGTGCGAGACCCTGGGCCCCGGCGCCGAGCCCGAAGTGTGGACCCGGGTCGCGCGGGTGCTGTTGAATCTGGACGAGACCATTACACGACCTTGACGGGAGCGAGGCTGACCATGGAATCGAACGTGAACCGCGAGGAACGCCGGACCGTTACCCGGCGCCACTTCTTTCAGCAGTGCGGCATCGGCGTGGGCAAGATTGCCCTGGCGTCGCTGTTGTGCGGCGGCGGCCGCGCCCTGGCCGCGCCTTCGGATGCCAGCGCGGTGGGCGCGCCCCATTTCGCTCCGCGGGCCCGTCACGTCATCTACCTGTTCATGTCGGGCGCGCCGAGCCAACTGGACCTGTTCGACTACAAGCCCGCCCTGGTCCGCCACGACGGCCAGCCCATTCCGGAAGAGATCGTCAAGGACCAGCGGTATGCCTTCATCCAGCGGGACGCGGCGCTGATGGCCTCGCGGTTCAAGTTCGCGCGCCACGGGGAATCGGGCGCGGAACTCTCGGAGATGCTGCCCCACCTGGCGACGGTCGTGGACGAGTTGGCCATCGTGCGATCCGTCTGCACCAACCAGTTCAACCACGCCCCGGCCCAAATCTACATGAATACCGGAACCCCTCAGCTCGGCCGCCCCAGCATGGGGTCCTGGGTGACCTACGGCCTCGGGAGCGACGCCGAAGACCTTCCCGGGTTCGTGGTGCTCCACTCCGGCGGCGGGGCCAGCGGCGGCGCCCACAACTGGGGCTGCGGATTCATGCCCACGGTGTATCAAGGGGTGCCGTTCCGCAGCCAGGGCGACCCCATCCTCAACGTCTCGAACCCCGAAGGCATCGACGCTCGGGTGCAGCGGGCCTCCATCGATCTGGTCAACCGGCTCAACCGGCACCGGCTCGACGTCGTCGGCGATCCCGAGATCGAGACCCGGATCCAGGCCTACGAAATGGCCTACCGGATGCAGACCAGCGCGCCGGATCTCATGGATTTCTCCGACGAGTCGCCCGAAACCCTCGCCCTCTACGGCGCGGAGCCCGGCAAGTCGTCCTTCGCCAACAACTGCCTGCTGGCCCGGCGGCTGGTGGAACGGGGCGTGCGCTTCATCAACTGCTACCACGGCGACTGGGACCACCACAGCGACGTGGAAGGCGGGCTCAAGGTGCGGTGCGGCGAGACCGACCGGGCCTGCGCCGCCCTCATCACCGACCTGCGCCGCCGCGGACTGCTCGACGAGACGCTCGTGGTCTGGGGCGGCGAATTCGGCCGCACCCCCATGGTCGAGTCCAGCGCCGCCCTCGGCCGGTCCATGGGACGGGACCACCATCCCCAGGCCTTCACCATGTGGATGGCCGGCGGAGGCATCCGGCCCGGCCAGACCATCGGCGCCACCGACGAGCTCGGCTTCCACATCGCCGAACGGCCGGTTCACGTCCACGACTTCCACGCCACCATCCTCCACCTGCTCGGCCTCGACCACACCCGGCTCACGTTCACCTACCAGGGACGCGACTTCCGCCTCACCGACGTCGCGGGCGTCGTGGCCTCGAAGCTCCTCGCCTGACCCCTCCCGGATCAATCGAGACCCACCGTGACGCGAACACTCCCGGCCCGGTCCGCCGTCCTGCTGCTCGCCCTCTCCGTCGCCATCCCCTCGTCGGCCAGCGAAGGGCCGCCCGCACGGATCGAGCCGGACGGCATCGAGGGGTCGCTCGTCATCGTCGGCGGCGGCGGCATCCCCGAATCCGTCTCCTCCGCCTTCCGA
>CAYVOE010000190.1:0-9457 GCA_964452795.1 uncultured Nitrospiraceae bacterium | reverse complement strand
GGTACACGACGGTGCTGAAGCAGCTTCAGGTGATGGCTCAGAAGGGAATGGTGACGCGGGACGACACGCAGCGGGCGCATCGGTACCGGGCGGCCCTGGCCCAGGCGGAGGTGCAGCGCCGCGTGGTGGCGGATGTGATGGACCGGGTGTTCGTGGGGAGTGCGGAGCGTCTGGTGGTCCGCGCATTGGAAGCCCGTCGGACCACGCGCGAGGAGTTGGACGCCATTCAGGCCTATCTCGACGAATTCCGGAAGAAGATGAAGGGAGGATAGTCGATGGGCGCCGAAGGAGAGGAGGTATTCCGGCTGGCGGTGGAGACGGGGCTGGCGCTGCTTCACTCTCTTTGGCAGGGAGCGCTGGTGGCGTTTGCCCTGGGGTGGGTCCTGAAGCGCGTGCCGGCGCGCCGGGCGGTGCTGCGCCACAACCTGGGCTGTGCGGCCCTTGTCCTGATGCTGGCCTTGCTGGTGGCGACGTGGACGCGAATGGAGGGTACGCCCCCCGAGGGGATCTACGCGCTTCGCGACGGGGCGGCGCGACCGCCGGCGGTGTGGCAAACGGCGCCGGCCCCGGCGGATCCCGCGGCTTCGACGGCGCCCGCGCGTCCGGTGGTTGCGTCGCCTTCGGAGCAGGCGCGGGCCCGGGCTCTGTGGCCGGGCTGGGCAGGGCTCCCGCCGGCGGCGGTCCAGACCCTGCGGAGGCTCGCCTATCAGGCCGCGCCGTGGCTGTGCCTGCTGTGGGTGGCGGGGCTTGTGGTGATGTCGACGCGGCTGGCCTTCGGCGTGTGGGGCTTGGGGGTGTTGAAACGCAGGGCCGCGCCGTTGATCGAAGCGCCGTGGCCGGAGGAGCTTCGGCGGCTGCGCGCGGCGCTGGGCCTGGGACGGGGGAAGGTTCGGCTGCTTCGGTCGGAGTGGGTGCAGGTGCCGATGCTGGCGGGGTGGTTGCGCCCGGCGATCCTGCTTCCGGCGTCGGCGGTGACGGGCCTGAGCCCGGACCACCTGCGCCTGTTGCTGGCGCACGAACTGGCCCACCTCCGACGGTTTGACCCGCTGATCCAGTTGGTTCAGTGCGTGATCGAGACGCTGATGTTCTATCACCCGGCGGTGTGGTGGGTTTCGCGGCAGATCCGCCGGGAACGGGAACATTGCTGCGACGATCTGGCGGTGAAAGTCGGAACCAGCGCGCTTTGCTACGCCGAAGCCCTGGCGGCCATGGAGGGGCTGCGGTCGGCGCCGGGCTGGGCGTTGTCGGCCGGCGGCGGAGTCCTCCTGAGCCGGATCCAGCGGCTCCTCGAACCCGCGCCGGTGGAAACCTATCGCGCCGCGGGCACGGTGGTGGGCGTGGCGGCGGTGCTGGCGGCTTCGGGCGTGGCGTGGGCGGCCCACGCGGCTTCGCTCGAGCCCTTCGTGCGTTTTCCCCACGAGCTTTCCCTGGGCACGCTGTACATCCGCGACGCCGGAGTCGAATACGACGCGAGCATGGCGGCCTCCGGATTCGGGGAGGGCTGGCGCGCGTACGTGCCCGCGCAGGGCTGGGTGGAGGTGCCGGAAGGAACGGAGCTGATGCTTCGGGTGCCGCCGGCCCAGGGCGAGGCGGTGGCGGCGCTGGCGGAACTCGATGCGGACGACCTGCGCAAGCTCGATCTGTCGGACTGCGGTCTGGAGGATGGGGACCTCGAGGCGATTGGCGGCCTCACGGGACTGACGTCGCTCAACCTCAACGGCAACCCCATCACCGACGCGGGCTTGGCCTGTCTGGAAGGGATGACCGGGCTCCGGTGGCTGGGCGTGGAGCGGACGCAGGTGACGGGAGCCGATGCGCCGGTCCTCGGCAAGCTCCGGGCCCTCGAGTATTTCGACGCTTACGCCACGCCCTTCACCGACGCCGGCGTGGCGCGCCTCGCGGCCCTGCCGCATTTGAAACGGCTC
This sequence comes from uncultured Nitrospiraceae bacterium, assembly GCA_964452795.1. GTDB lineage: Bacteria > Hydrogenedentota > Hydrogenedentia > Hydrogenedentales > SLHB01 > CAYVOE01. Next base: position 7,532 of record CAYVOE010000190.1, on the reverse strand, counting down.
GGACTGGAGGCCACGCCGGTTACGGCCGAGGGGCTGCGTCACCTGGGCGCCGCGGCGGCAATGGAAGAGCTGAACCTCGAGCAGACGGCCGCGGACGACTCGGTGGTGGCGGCATTGGCGGAACTGCCCCGGCTGCGGACGTTGAGCGTGGCAAAGACGGCGGTGACGGACGAAGGCCTGTCGGCCCTGGCCCGAGCGCAACAACTCGAAGTCCTCAACGTCCGCTACACGGGCGTGGGCGATGCCGGCGTCGAGCCGCTGCGGGACCTGCCGGCCCTGCGCGAGGTGTTGATCGAGGGCAGCGCCGTCTCCCAGGCATGGCACAAGTCGTTCCAGACGGCGGCGGCGGAACGGCGACGGGCGACGGCCCCGCCTCCGCAAAGCTCGACCCATCCGGACGCGCCCCGGGTCGGCATCGTCATGAGCCACCTCACGGCGACGGCGCCCAACTGCCGCGGCGCGCCGTGGGGCTATGTGGGCCAGGACAGCCTCACTCTGGCGGCGCTCTTTGACGAATCCAATTTCGACGTGTACGCCGTCATCGAGCCGGGGACCGAGAACGAGGGCGAATTGCCGTCGCTGCTCGACACCGTCCGCCTGACGCAGAAGACCGTGGACGCCACGGACGCGGCGGCCCTGGCCCAGCTCGACGTGGTGGTGTGCAAGAACTTCCATCACGCATGGGAGCCCGTGCTGGCGGCGCTGGAAGAGGCCGTGGAGCAGGGGCTCGGCCTGGTGACCGTGGGCCCGCTGGGCGACGAGATCCCCGGAGCCGAGCATCCGGCCGTCGGACGGCTCTTCGGCATGGCGCGGCCGGTGAAATACCTCGGGCCTCGGGCCACGGCGATGGTCCGGCTCGACCACCCGCTGTTGGAGCCGGCCGAACCGGGCGCGACTTTCACCCTGGCCATGCCGGACGGGTATCGCTCCGTGGGCGCGCCGCCGGAGGGCGAGGTGCTGGTGGGGCCGCCCGAGGACGCCCCCACCGACTTTCCCACGATCTACGTGCACAGCCGGGGCGCGGGCTGCGTGGTCCATCTCCAGTGGTACAACCTGCCGCTTGGAGAATCGCCTTTCCCGGGCAAGTACGACATCTACGTACGGGCGGTGAACTGGGCCGCCGGCCACCCCGCCAATCGTCGGTGGTAGCGCGGACGGGCCTCGAGGCTCAGCGCTCGAGCTCGAGGGCGCTTTCCGGGTCCTCGAGGAGGCGCGCCTTGAGCCGGCCCGTTTCCTCCGACAACACCACCTTGTATATCTCGGGGTTGCGCAGCCGCTTGTACTCTTCGGGCAGGGCGGCGATGGCTTCGAGGGCGCGGCGGCGGATCTCGCTCGTGGGCGGCGTGTCGTGGACCCGACGACCCTCTTCAAATACGGTGACCAGCAGTTCCTCGCCCCGGGCCGTGTCGGGGAGGCGCTGCTCGATGTGGGGCTCGTTGCGCCGCCGACCGGCGACGGTGCCGCTCCGAGGCCAGGGCTCGTCGTCCTGGAAGAGGACGTCGCCCAGGGGCTGGTGGTCGCGGTTATAGTAGCGCACGACGCGTTTGATGCCGGGGTCGGTGCTCTTGTCGAGGTTCGACGAGATCTTGATGCGGGGTTGCCAGCGCCCGTTGTTGCGCAGGGCGGTGAGCTTGTAGACGCCGCCGAGGTAGGGGTGGTCGCTGGCGGTGGCGAGGTGGGTGCCGACGCCCCAGGCGTTGATGCGGGCGCCCTGGCGCTTGAGGTCGGCGATGATGTCGACGTCGAGATCGTTCGAGGCCACGATGACGGGGTCTTTGAGGCCGGCCTCCGTCATCATGCGGTAGGCGGCCTTGCTGAGCTTGGCGAGGTCGCCCGAATCGAGGCGGATGGCGGGGCGGGCGTCGATGCCTTCTTCTCGCAGCTCGAGGATGGCGCGGATGGCGTTGGGCACGCCGTCTTCCAGGGTGTCGTAGGTGTCCACCAAAAGGGTGCATTTATCGGGGTAGATCCGGGCAAACGCTTTGAAGGCCTCCTTCTCGTCGTCGAAGCTCATGACCCAACTGTGGGCATGGGTGCCCGAGACGGGGATGTCGTAGGCCTTGCCGGCGAGGACGTTGGACGTGGAGGCGCACCCGCCGATGTAGGCCGCCCGCGAGGCGCTGAGGCCGCCGTCGGGACCGTGGGCGCGGCGCAGGCCGAACTCCATGACGGGCTCGCCCTCGGCGGCCAGGCAAACCCGGGCGGCCTTGCTGGCGATGAGGATCTGGTAGTTCAGCATGCAGCAGATGGCGGTCTCGATGAGCTGGGCCTCGGCGATGGGCCCTTCGACCTGGAGCAGGGGCACGTTGGGGAACACGAGCGTGCCTTCGGGCACGGCGCGGACCGTGCAGCGCGGCCGGAAGTCCTCGAGATGCTTTAAGAAGGCCTCGTCGAAGAGGCCCAGCGACCGCAGGTAGTCGATGTCGTCGGGATGGAACCGCAGCCCCTCGAGATAGCCCAGCACGGATTCGAGTCCGGCCATGACGGCGAACCCCGCGTGGGGCGGCAGGCTGCGGAAGAAGTATTCGAAGATGGCGGGCCGGTCCGCGTTACCTTCCCGGAAATATCCGGCCATCATGGTCAACTCGTAGAGGTCGGTGAGCAGGGCGAGGCCGTCGCGGGCGATCCAGGGCTGAGCGGGACCTTGGTTCATTGGAACACCTGTGAAGCCGTTATCTGGACCCCCGCCTGGCGCATCTCCTGGACCGCCGCCTCTTCCGAGCCGGGCGGGTTGTCGACGCCGCGGCAGGCGTCGCGAACCAGCACCGTGTCGAATCCCGCCTTGATGGCGTCGAGGGCGGTGTTCTTGACGCAGTAGTCCGTGGCGAGGCCGCACACGAAGACCCGGTTGACGCCGCGCTTCTCGAGCTCCTGGGCGAGGGAGGTGCCCTCGAACCCGCTGTAGGCCTCGGTGTGGGCGTGGGTGCCCTTGTTGACGACGAGGGCGGATTGAGGAATCTCGAGCTCGTCGTGGAACTGGGCGCCCTCGGTGTCGGCCACGCAATGGACCGGCCAGCTCTTGTCGCGGAACTCGGGCGCGTCGCTGAAGCTCACGTGGTCCCTGGGGTGCCAGTCGCGGGTGAGGACCACCATTTCGAACCGCGGCAGGATCCGGTTGATGACGGGCACGATCTCGTTGGCGCCCCGGACGGCCAAGGCGCCCCCTTCGCAGAAATCGCGTTGGACGTCCACCACGATGAGGGCGTCGCTGGGACTGGCTTGCATGGCTGTGCTCCTTTCATTGCGGCGTCAGATGGGCTCGAACGGGCCGGGCGCGAAACGGTACAGGCCGTCGGGTTCCGATGCCACGATGCCCCGTTCGACGACGCGGGCGGCAAAGGCCTCGGGCTCGAGCCCTTCGCCGAGGACCGCCTCGTACACGCGGCGCAGGGCGTCCAGCGTGAACCGTTCCGGCAGGACCTGCGCTCCGACGCCGGCGCAGCGGGCGCGAAGGCGAAGGCGTTCCCGGGCCAGGGTGACAATGCGGTCGTGGTCGAAGGCGAGCCCATGCGCCTCGTCCGCGTTTCGCCAGGCCGCGTCGCCGGCGTCGTCGGCGGCCCGGGGCGTGTGGCGATCCGGATCGACGAGGGCCAGGAAGGCCGTCGACAGGGACCGGCCCCGCGGGTCGCGGCACGGATCGCTGAAGGTGTGGAACTGTTCGAGCCGGATGCCGGACAGTCCCGTCTCCTCCTGGAGTTCGCGCACGACCGACGCTTCGAGCGTCTCTTCCATGTCGAGGAACCCGCCGGGGAGCGCCCACCGACCGGCGAAGGGCTCGCTCTTGCGCTGGATGAGCAGCACGTCGAGGCCCCCGTCGCGCACGGCGAAGACCACGGCGTCCGTGGTCATCATGGGACGCGGATAGTCATAGGTATAGGGTCCCTGGGGCATGCTTATCCTCCCCGGCGCGGTCGCGGCGCCTGCGCCCAGCATTATGACCGATGAGGCCCCGGTTGTGAAATGATGGGGATCGCGCGGACCCGTTCGGACGGGTCGACCCGGGGATCTCGGGGCGGCTTCCGGCGGCTTGGCTTCGCCCCGGACCCTGTGCTACGCTTCAAAAATACCGCATCGAGGGGTTGAGAAAAATGCGTAGGCCGTTGTTCCCGCTTGCAAGCGCGTGGGTTGCCGCCGGGCTCATGGCGGGTTGCGCCACCACCTCGCCGGAGTACGTTCGAGAAGGTCAGCAGTACGGCGTAACCGAGGGCGTGTTTCACGGGCGCTGGTGGAATTACTACGAGCGTGGCACTTCCTTCCTGAGCGGCGGATTTTTCGAGGAGGCGGAAGCGGATTTCGCCGAAGCCCTGCGGGGCCGCTCCTCCGACACCTGGAGCGCCCGCACGTACGGCATGCACTTCGTCGAATATTTCCCCAATCGAGAACGGGGCGTGGCCCTGTTTCACCAGGACCGGCTCGACGAGGCCGAGGAGTACCTCGAACGCTCGCTCGCGCCGGTGGACACGGCCCGGGCCCACGACTACCTCGATCGGGTGAAGCGGGCGAAGCTGGCCCGGGGGCTCCTGACCGACACGGACGAGCCGGTGGTGCAGGCCTCGCTGGTCGACGGCGCTGTGGTCTCGAACCGCGAGATCCCCGTCGAGATCGAGGCGCGGGACGACCTGGCCGTTTCCCGGGTGCGGCTCAACGGCGCGCCCCTCCATCAGCGCGGCAGCGCCGAGGAGGTGCGTTTGCAGGAGTCGCTGGTGCTGGACGAAGGCGTCCACACGGTCCGGCTCGAGGCCAGCGACCTCGCGGACAAGTCCACCGTGCGCGACGTGGAGGTGACGGTGGACCTCACGGGCCCGTCCATCGGCATTTTTGAGCCCGGGGCGCGGCTGGTGACGGACGCGTCGAAGGTGCGCCTGAGCGGCGCCGCGGCCGACGCCAACGGCATCGAATCGATTCGGCTGGGCGACGAAGTCCTGGCCTATCCCCAGGGCGAGACCTACGCCCAGTTCGCGACGGAAGCGCCGCTGCGGGACGGCGAGAACACTTTCGTGCTGGTGGCCCGAGACGCGGCCGGAAACGAGACTTTCGCCACCGTGTCGGTGCTGAAGGGCAGCCAGGCCCGGCTGGCGGAATTCCTGATGACCGTGCCGGAGCAGCTCTTGCGTCCCCTTCGGTTCATCCAAGTGAAGTTCGACGAGCCGCGGCGCTTCTTCCCGGGTCTGGCGGGTCGGGCCCGATTCGCCGCCGCCGAGGCCGGCGCGGACGCTCCGCTCCAGATCGAGTTGAAAGCGCCCAAGGACGGCTCCGAATATCGGAAATACGAGCTCAAGGTAACGGGACGGGTGCTGGCCCAGACGCGGGTCGAGCACCTGCGGATCAACGACAGCGAGTTCGACCTGGTCTCGGCGCCGGTGGTCGAGTTCAGCAAGCGGCTGCCCGTTCAGCGGGGCGACAACCGCATCACCGTGGCGGCCCAGGACGACCAGGGCCGGCAGGTGGCCGAGGAGCTCCTCGTGACGGGCCGGCCCGTGGTGCTCGACACCCCGGAATCGAAGATGAGCCTCGCCGTGATGGCCTTCGGCGGCACGGCAGACGACAGCGTGTGCCAGAGCCTGCGGGCCCAGACCGAGAGCCTGCTCCTGGAGAAGGGGCGGTTTGACGTGGTGGACCGGATACGGCTGGCGGACGTGCTCCAGGAACAGCAGCTTTCGGCGGCCCTGGGCGACCCCGACCGGGCCCTCGAGCTGGGCAAAGTGATCCCCGCGGTGGGGTTCCTGGTGGCGGACGTGATTGAGCGGGGCGATGAACTCGAGATTTACACCCGCGCCATCAGCACGGAGACGTCGCGGGTCTGGGTGCCCGTGGACACGCACATCTCCGATAAGAACAATCCCGAAGAGGTGCGGTTCGCCCTCGACGCCATCGTGGACGGGCTGGTCAAGGCCTTTCCGCGGGTGCCGGGCGAAATCGTGCAGGCCCGAGGGGCCGACCTGGTCACCAACATCGGGAAGGCGGACGGCGTGCGCGAAGGGATGTACCTGCTGGTGGTGCACGAAGAAGAACCCATCATCGACGAGACCACGGGCGAGGTCCTCATCGAAGGCAACTACCTGCCGGTGGGACGGGCCCGAATCACCCAGGTCCTGGACAAGGCATCGAAAGCGCAAGCACTCGAGCGGGAGGACGATGCGAATCTTTCGGCAGGTATGCCGGCGATCACTATGTAGCGTGCTCTGGACGGTCCTGCTGGCGCCCTGCGCGTTTGCGCAGTTCCAGCCGCCGTCGGTGAACTCATCGCCGAACATCGTGGGAAGCGGGGCCCGTGCTTTGGGCATGGGCGGAGCGTTTATCGCCGTCGCCGACGACGCCACGGCGGCGTCGTGGAACCCGGGCGGGCTCACTCAGCTCGAACGGCCCGAGATCTCCCTGGTCTACTCGTGGAAGCACATCGGCGAGGATTTCAGCTCGAAGTACGAGCGGGAGATCCAGGGCGACTTCAGCATCGACCTCAGCGACATCAACTATTTCAGCATCGCCTATCCCTTCCAGCGCACCCTGGCGGGACGCAACTTTGTCGTCAGCCTCAATTACCAGCATCAGTACGACTTCGACCGGGAGTTGAAATTCCGTTTCCGCGACAACGCCGCCCTCGACGGCGGCATCCTCGTGGACGTGCTCCAGAACATCCGGTATCGTCAGGAAGGCCGCCTGGGCACCCTCTCCCCCGCTCTTGGCTTCGAGATCACGCCGTGGCTGTCGGCGGGGATGGTGATGAACATCTGGGATTCGTCGCTGATCTCCGGCAACGAGTGGGAAAGCGTCACCGATTTCAAGATCCGGCTGCGCGTGGGCGGACGCACTCCCATGTTCTTCAACGGCGAGCAGGTGGAGAGCTACGACAACGTCGACGGTGTGAACTACACCTTCGGCCTGCTGTTGCGTCCGGCGGAACGCTGGCAGATCGGCGCCGTGTACCACACCAAGTTTCACGCGGACGTGGACTACACCCAGAAGTTCCGGGTGCGGGGCGCCAACGGCCTGTTTCAATGGAGCTATCGCGAGGAGGAGCGCCGGGTCGAGTTTCCCAGCGCCCTCGGCCTCGGCGTGGCCTACCGGTTCCCCAACGACAAGCTGACCCTGTCCCTCGACGTGACCCGGCGCAACTGGGACGAGTTCGTTTATTCCGACCGCCGAGGCACGCGGGTGTCGCCCATCACGGGCCTGCGCAAGATCGACAGCTATCATGAACCCGCGTACATCGTACGCGTGGGCGGCGAGTACGTGTTTATCGACCCGTCGAAGCCCCGGGCCAAATTCCTGCCGAGCCTGCGGGCGGGCGCCTTCTACGACCCCGAACCCGCGGGCGGACGGCCCGACAAATGGTTCGGCCTGGGGCGCGTCACGGGCAAGTCGGACGACTTCTACGGAGTCACGCTGGGGGCCGGCGTGCTCATCAAGGACCGCGTCAACATCGACGCGGCCTACATCTACCGCTGGGGCGACGACGTTCGCAAGGACACCTTCGGTTTCGCGGGGACCGACGCGGACGTGGACCAGCACAGCCTCTATTTTTCCACGGTGAT
>CAYVOE010000189.1:8466-9459 GCA_964452795.1 uncultured Nitrospiraceae bacterium | reverse complement strand
TCCAACTCCGCGCTGAAGATCACGTCGGTATAGTGCAGACCGCTGCCCCGCTTGCGGAAGTAGGGGACTTTCCGGATGTCGAGGGTCTCTCGTCCGCCCGCCGCGACGAAGCCCTCGAAAGCGTAGACGCCGTAGAGAACGCCGCGCGGATTGGCCCCGGCCACGACGATATCTTCTCCGACCCGCGTCAGATGGAATCCATCGTCTTCCGACGAGATGTCTTTGATTCGGATGGCGCCCGCGGCCGAAGGCTCCTGCAACGCTTTCAAGTTCGCCAACCGGCCCAGGAGGAATCGTGGCGATTCCGGGGCCTCGGACTCCGGCACGACGGGGATCTCCAGGCCTGCCCGGGCCAGGATGCGCTGCAACTCCTCGGCGGCGGTTTGCTCGACTACGTCGCGCTCGTCTCCCACCACGATCCGCCAGCCGTCTTTGATGCCCAGCGCATCGATTCCAGCCTTGGTTTCGGAGGCTTCATCGGCATGGGCAGGCGCCACCGCGGCCATGGATGCGATTGCGCAGAATACAGCCAGAGACCAACTCGCGTAGTGGCGCTTGACCGGTTCCCTCATGCTCTCGCGTCCCTCCAGTGTTCGGCGATCCCTTTCAGCGTCGGTTTCGTGATGTCTTTGCCACGGTTCGTATACGGGACTACTCGTCTTCCGCTTCCGCGAGGTAGGCCTTCATTTTCTCGATTTCCGTGTTCATGTAAGCGATTTCGCTCGCGATGCCATCTTCCGAGAGGCTGGTGCGCGTCAAGCAGGGGCGCATTTCCGCAAATTGGTTCAACGTCTCGATGAACCGTTCGCGAATGGCGATGTCCTTGCGAATCACGTCGTGGTACTGTCGTTTCAGTTCCCGAGCTTCGGCCTCATTCCCCGCCTGGGTTTCCGCGTCTATCGCCTTCAAGAGCAGAATCGCGCTGAACATGTTGTGGCGGAGCCGGCAGAACGTATCCGCGATGACCAGGGGACCGTAGTTGAGCTCCGCGTA
>CAYVOE010000189.1:6040-8456 GCA_964452795.1 uncultured Nitrospiraceae bacterium | reverse complement strand
ATGCCGTCGTCGTAGTAGTCGATCGCAATGGGCTTGTCGTCGTCAGCCAATTCGATCGCCTCCCGGGCAAGGGCGGCGGCCTTCGCCATGTGGATGCCCATCCGGCGGAACCGGTCCTGATTCTCGAGGAGTCGGGTGTGGCGGTCGGCTTCTGTCACCGCGGTTCCGCCCAGAAGCCTGTACGAGGTTTCATCGTGCTCGACGATCTCGGGAAGGACGGCGGGAGCGTTCGTGAAGTAGGAGAAGCCCAGGCTATAGGGGGTATGGCTGCCGCGGAAGGGATGCTCTTTCATGTCCCTCCAAAGGTCCATGCCGTCCCGGATCTGCTCCCAGGCCTGATACATCCGATCCCCGGCTTCCTCGCCGAACTGGCGGACGGCCAAATCCGAAAGGAACGCTTCCGGATCCGGGTTCGGGTTCCAGTGGTATTCCCTCTCCACCAGCGCGCTGATCGAGTTGAAGTAGGGGATGGCCCCGGAACTGGTGATAGCGCGAACATCCCACTCCCGAAGTCTGGTAATCGACTGACCGATGTTGAACGGCATGGCGAACCCGTTCGGGAGCACTTCGTGCGTGTTTGACGAGAACGTTACGTAGAACGGGACGCCGCGCTCCTGACAGACTTGCTGCAGCATGGCGAACTCCGAGTCTTCCCGTCGAAGCGGGTCGGCAATCATCACGTCGTGGTCGCCGTTCTGCACTCCAAAGGCCAGTGCGGTGTACTGGTCCGACTGCCGAACCAGTTTCTCGGCGGCCTCTCCGGTGAAATGGGAGATCCAGTGGATGAACTGGAAGTCGCTTCTCTCTTCGCGCGCGGTCTGCGCCAGAAGGTCGGTAAACCGGGCTTGGGTCTCCCATGGATGGGGCGTGTCGGCGGGCGAATCGGTGCAAACGGCCTTACAACGCGGACACAGGGCGGGCGTGCACAGCCACGAATTGCCGTCCAGGTTGTAGAACAGAAATCCCTTCACGTCGGGATACTGGCGCACGAACTTGCGCATCAGGTCTCGATAATGCTCCTGCACCACGGGGCTGCTGACGCACAGCGTCGTATCCATGCCGTTCTCGTCGCCGCCCCACGGCCGCTTGACGCGCCCCAGCGCCTCCGGGGGATATGCCGCGGCGTCCGCCGCAGCCGTGGCCACCACCGGCTCCCACAACATGATGTAGTAGTCCACACCGTAGGCCCGGCAAAGCGAGGACATAGACGAGATCCGCTGCTGCAGTTCCGGGTTCGGACCTTTCTGGAAAGGAAATGCGTCGCTGGACACAAATTGCGAAAGGTCCCAACCGCCGCCGCCGCCGTCGATGCACCCGTTGATGCCCACCCGTGCGAAGTAGCGGACCATCTTGTCGTGCGCCTCGCGGAGGGCGGGCGGGTGGTTGTACATCAGGAAAGTGGGCACGCCGTATACGCGCGCAGTTATTTGGGGGACTTTCCGGATGTCGAGCGGTCCCTGAGTGCCGGCCGTAAGAAAGTCGTCGAAAGCGTAGACGCCGTAAAGGACGCCGCGAGGATTGGCTCCGGCCACGACCATATCGTCCCGGACCCGTATCACGTGGAATCCGTCGTCCTTCGTCGAGACGTCCTCGATCCGGACAACGCCTGCTGCCGAGGGTTCCTGCAGGGCCTTCAAGTTCTCCAATCGGCCCAGGAGGAATCGCCGCGACTCCGGGGCCTGGGACTCCGGCACTACGGGGACTTCCAGGCCCGCCCGGGCCAGGAGACGCTGCAATTCCTCCGCGGCGGTCTGCTCGACTACGTCGCGCTCGTCTCCCACCACGATCCGCCAGTCCGCGCCGATTCCCAGCGCGTCGAGACCGGCTTTGAGTTGCACCGTGGCCGAGGAATTGAGGGAGTCCTCGGCCGCCGTCTCCGCTCCGTGCGCGCAGACGGCAAGCAGCGTCGCGCATGCGATCCACCGCAGGCTACATCCGAAATCGAATTTCATTGCGTAAAGCTCCCGGAATCTCTATTTGCTCTCTCGACGAAACGGCTGCGTCCAGGCCGCCTGGACTTTGGGATGCAGATGCGCCCGCTGGGGATCGAGGGCCAGGCGGTTAGGCTGGTCCGATTCGATGCGAGCCCGGACGTATAGCTCGTCCGGTCCGAGGACGTAGGACGCTTCCGTTCCCGACACGGTCTTCGCCGTCCGTCCTATGTCATCCGAGTACACCGGCAGCTCGCGCTCGGGTTCGCTCACGGAAATGTGTGAGACGGACCTGTCGAAGCCGGCCTTCGTGGTAATGAAATGGATCGTGTACCGGACCCCTTCCTGGGGATTGACCTTCACGTCCAGCCGATTCTCCTGAGGGTCGAATTCCACCTTTTCCAGGTAGACGCCGCTGGTCGCGTAGAAATCCCCCCGGTGAAGAGCGCGAAGGATGTTCTGAGGCGTCAAAGACTCCGCGCGGA
>CAYVOE010000189.1:0-6030 GCA_964452795.1 uncultured Nitrospiraceae bacterium | reverse complement strand
CCGGCATATCCGTCGATCCGCTCGGGGTCGTAGAAATGGGCATCGTCCGTGGCGACGCCGTAGAGCAGCGACTGCCCGGCTTCGCAGCGGAAGGCGTTGACCGCATCCCAGAACTTCTCGAGGGTATAGGACGGCGCCTGGGGATGGATCGCGGCGCCGTTGTTGTAGATCTCGAAGAAGCGCAGGCCGGAGTTGTCGAGCACGTCTTGCGGCAGGATGCTGTAGACGTCCTGCGGATGGGCGGCCAAGAGGAGCCACGGCAACTGCAGGGCGTCTCCAAGCGCGGAGACTTCGCTCAGGTTTCGGGTGATGAGCCGGCTCACCGTCAACTCGGGTTCGGCAAGGCGATCGATGAGGTTGACGTTGCGAAGCGAGGGAATCAGGGAGGGGAGATTGATGTAGTTCAGATGCGGCGACCGGCCCATTACTTCCTGGGTGATCTCGACGCCGGGCATCAGGAGGAACTCGCCGGGAACTTCGAACTGCTCCTTCAATTCCGCATGCGTCTTGAGGCGAACCTCGAGGACGTCTCCTTCCATCCGGGAATCGACCGCGTCTTTACCGAAGTCGCGCACGTAAGCCTCGTACATGACCCGCGTCACGTTGGGCGGCCATTCCCCTTCGCTTTCCTCCACCTTCCGCCAATGATTCGGATCGTCGGCGAAACGGTTATGCTCGGTAAGGCTTACGAAGTCGTAACCGCGTTCTCGATAGGCCTGAATAGCCTGATCGGGAAATCCGCGCCCGTCCGACCAGTACGAATGGGCGTGCAGTTGCCCCTTGAACCATTGGGCCTCGGCGCTGTCGGCGGCACTGGGTTCCAGCGCCAGAAGGATTGGCACCATAAGACAGCCGACAATTCTCATCGAAATTCACTCCTGTTCAGCGTCGTCGGAATGCATCCGGTCACTCAGAGGGGTCAATTGCTTGCGTCATGGGCAAAGCCGAATTCGTCGCGGTCGTCCGAACCTAGGGCGCCGCCGCAGCAGCTTCCTCATCGGACTGCACCAGGCGCTCGCTCAACGGCGCGAGCGGCGGAAGATTGCTTACCGGACGATCCAGGTAGAAATAGGCGCAGCTCGAGTAGTCGTCTTCGCGCTCGAACAATCCCCATTCCCCGGTACCCCCTTCCGGCGAGAAGTCGATGGGAACGAGTCCGGGTCCCGTCGCATAGACAGGCCTGTCCGATTCGGCAAGGTCGATTTTGGAGTCCGGTCCCCAGCAGCCGATTTGTTGAATGGTGACGCGAACGTCTTGCTCGAAGTAGACCGGGTCCGGCACGTGCATGCGGTAGAAGCAATACTCGTGGGCTTCGTTGTCCGAGATGGGGCTGCCCATGTACGCGTGGTTGTATTCACCCTGGCCCCACGCCGTCCCGACATAGTCCTCCGTTCCGGTTCCACAAAGTGAGGGGTAGGCTTCGTCTCCGTCGAGGTAGATCTTCACTTCCCCTTCGCCCCACCACGTGCGGAAATACCGGCTGTCGTGGACATTCACGCCCACGTTGACGCCCAGGTAACGTCCTCGGCCCTCGACCTTCGGCAGCATCTCATAGTCCTGCTGCAGTTGCGTCGGGTTCTGCCGGTGGAAGTAGGCGTGAAAATAGAGAGCATCGGGTTTGATCTTGTCTCCCGTCGTATACGCCACGGTGTAGAAGACGGCGGGCTGTTCCACGTCGGCCTCGTTGGTTAGCTCCACCCGCATGCCGGTGCGGAAGGGCATCGGGATGAAGCAATTGAAGCTGCGCCCCTCGGGACTCGAGAACAGGGCCGAATTGAGCACCGTGATCCGCCCCAGGCCGTGGCAGAAGAAATCCCCCAGCGGCGCCGACACCGCGGGCTTCTCCGCGCCGTCCCAGTAGATATCGAGGCGTAACCCCCGAAGCATGAGCGGAGACCGATCCTGAATCGTCATCCAGATATGGCGGATCATTCCGCTCTTCCCCTGCACCTCGGCCAGAACCTTCTTCTCCCCGGGCTTCAATGGAAAGAACGCCGAACCTTTCCGTCCCCCTTTGGCCTGACCTCCCGCTCCCTTGGCGGCGGTCGGGTTCTCGGCGCTGGCCCAGTGGGTCTGTACACCGGAGGGAAGCGTGAACAGCGACTCCTCCGGCAGCGGAATCGTTTGGGTCGCGGAAACGGAACACACAACGAATCCAAGTACGGCCGCTGCGGCCGACAGCGAAGTGTGCATGGCGCCTATCCTCTCGAATTGGTGATTATCCTCGACGCTCCCCGGTGTCGGGGAGCCGAATTCTGGCCACGGAGCTTCACACCGAGTTGTACGATTCGCGGATTTGCTCACCCCGAGCACGTGTCGGCCTGGACGGGAAGACCGGGGCTTTATCGTCCTTCCACGCGCGTGCCCGTTTCCCCGCTGAGCACGAGACGCTCACCGTCCCACGTTCCCGCCTTCGTGTTCCCCATCGTCGTTATCGAGATAACCCCGTCGGGGCGGAGGCGCCAGTAGCCGACAAGGCTCTGTGTGGGATCCTGCGGATTGCTCAGCACCGCCTTCATCGTCGATACCACGGGCGCGGCACCCTCGACGAGAGGCGCCGCGCCCTCGACGGTGTCGCCCCGGAAGGTAACCACCATATCCAGATTCTCGAACAGCCATGATGTGTCCATGAGCGAGTCGGGCGATCCGGCGGTGGCCGGCGGTTTGATGTCATCGGGGTTATCCGATTTCGCCAGATTTACCTTGTTCCCGCAACCGGCGCCAAGGAGCGCGGTGGAAAGCAACAGCGCCGTCGCGTACCGAGACAACTTCACGCGAAACATTTCTCTCTCCGCTCGATTTCGGCTTCTCAAAGGCCGGGCCGGTACGAAGACCGGCCCGGCTCCTTCCCTTCTCTGCAGGCTGTTGCCTGCCCGTCATTGTCTTTGCATGCTGCTGGTGCTCGAGTCGCGGATCAGCCCCAGCCGCCAAACTGCCACGACCACCAGCCGAAGACTCGGCGGAACTCGTTCGGGCCGCCGGCGTTCGGTTGAACGGGCATCTTGGCCCCGAGCTTCACAAACTCGACATGGCCGTCCATGTAGAGGACGTTCGCACCGCCGGGGATGTGGTTAAACGTGGCCTGAGCGCTGAGTCCGCCGGGGTACCAGGTGGTCGTGCCGCCCTTCGCCCAGTTGTCGAACATCACGACCATCGTGCTCTGCGCGGAGGTCGAGGCAGCGGGGTTGTTGATGTCGGTGATGAAGAACCGCTCGATCCCTTCCTTCAACCGATGGACCGTGGTGGGGAGGGGCGAACCGTCGTCATCCGTCCAGGCGCCGGGCGTGTTGCCGTTGATCCCGCCCCAGGCCGCGTCTATGTCGGCGCCGGTGAGCGAGGGTCTGTCGCCCCGCTTCAGGTACATGATCGAGTACGAAGTACCCCACGTGTCGGCCGTGCCTTGAGCCCAGCCGCCCCACTCGGTGGACCAGTCGATCGGACCCCGATAGCCTTGCGCCACCAGGGCGAACAGAAGTTGCGAGCCCGTCCGCGCGGCCCAGGGCACATAAATGTAGGAAGGATTGATGGACACCATCAAGGGAAGCCACCACTGCTTGGCCAACGGATTCGGATTGCTCGCGATCTTCTGGATCTGAGCCGCGAAATCCTGCTCGACTTCCACGGTCGGTATACCGTAGATGTCCGGTACCACGCTGCCCGCCGAGGTGCGGGAGTCCGAAGGACAGATCATGATGGCCGGATCGGTGAGATACTCGGGGTAGATGCGGTTCCCCGCTACCCCGCGATACATTCCGACCGCCGCGCCCCCGTTGTTGGACTGGAGATACTCCGGTTCCGGGGGAAACTTGCCCTTGTTCTCTCCGGCAAACATCTTGAAGATGATGCCCCACTGCTTGAGATTGCTCTGGCAACTGGCGCGGTTGGCGGCCTCGCGCGCCCGGGCGAGGGCCGGGAGCAGGATCGCCGCCAGGATCCCAATGATGGCGATGACGACCAGGAGTTCGATGAGGGTGAAGCCTTTGTGTCTCATGGAAAGCCCTCCTGTAGAGCCTTCAGAACTTCGCGGCAGGTCGCTGCCGTATCGAAGCCATGCCGGCGAGGATACGCTCAAGAACACAATTTCGGAATGATGCTCAACCGCGGACGCGTGGTATCGCTCAATAATGACGGGCGCTATGAGAGGAGTAAGCGATCACGCATAACCACCCCTGCCTTCTCACCTCCTTTCCGGAACAAAAGGAAGCAATACGATGGATCGTGCTGAAAAAACTCACGATCAATTGGGAACGTGCCGAGGGCAAGTAACGTGCCTAACCCGGTAACGCAATGATGACACAAGCGGACCATTCTTGCTTGTTCAAAACGTCGAGTAGTTTGTATGAATCTCCGGCGGTCGGAACGGCGGGGTCTGCCTGTCGGCCTAAGCCCGTCCGGCGGTGCGGAGGCGACCAGTGGCCGCGGACCCTCACACCGAGTTGTACGATTCGCGGATTTGACTACCCCAGGCGGTTGTCGGACTGGAGCGGAAGACGGGAGTCTTGTCGTCCTGCCACGCGCGTGCCCGTTTCTCCGCTGAGCACGAGACGCTCGCCGGTCGTCTTCCTGCGCGTGCCGACGATCGGCATCAGCCCCAACCGCCAAACCGCCCCGACCACCACCCGAAGACCTGGCGAAACTCGTTCGGGCCGCCGGCGCTCGGTTGGACGGCCGTCTTGACCCTCAGCTTCACGATTTCGACGCCGAGCACGTGATGGTCTATGCCGACTTCCCGGGAGATTACCGCATCGAACGCCCCCGACGGCGCACCTGCGCACCGGTGGAGAGCCCGTCCAAGCCGGTGCAGTCGAGTTCTTCGCCGGACAGATGAAGCTCGCGGCCTGATTTGAGATCTGTGCGTTGACGGGGAAACGCGCTTCATCCACAGAGGTCACGGTAACGGTCGGGAGCGGCTCCAAGCTATGGCGGTTGCAGATTCTCTCCAATGACGGGCGGCGGTGTGCAAAGTTTGCAGGGGGGGTGCGGCGGGCGTTCCTTTCTTGCAGGATGAACGTTCCTTTTTTGTGCTTCTGGCCGGCACGGGAATTGCCCTTCTATAGGTGAGGCAATCGAGACGGACTCGGCGGCTGAAAGGCCGGCCGAAGTCGGAAAGGAGCGTGTACAATGCTGTTGAAGACGAGACTGGGACGGATGTTCGCGGTGCTGGCGGTGGTTGGCCTTGCGCCGGCGGGCGCGTGGGCGGAAGGCGAACTCGAGAAGGCCGAGGTCGACGCGCAGCCTGCGACGGAAGCGCAGCAACTTCGCGGCCCGAACTTTACGGACGCCGACGGGGACGGCATCTGCGACTACCGGGGAACCGGCTGGGGCCCGTTCTTCGTGGATGAGGACGGCGACGGCGTGTGCGACAACCGCGGATTGCGGGCGGGACGTCGCGGCATGGGGCGCTATGGCCGAGGCGGACGGGGCGCGAACTTCGTGGATGCGGACGGGGACGGCATCTGCGACAACTTGGTTGCCGGCCGGGGTCTCAACTTCGTGGATGAAGACGGAGACGGCATCTGCGACAATCGGGCCGTGCGGCAGGGCCGCCGCGGGCGCGGGCGCGGTTTCGTCGACGCGGACGGCGACGGTGTGAACGACCGGCGCGCCGTGCGCCGCGGATTCGGGCCCAACTTCGTCGATGCGGATGGCGACGGCATTTGCGACTACCGAGGGGCCGGCCCGAACTTCGTGGATGCCGACGGCGACGGCGTGTGCGACCATCGGGCGCAGGCCCGCGGCGGGCGCGGCCTCCGGCGGGGCGGCGGAATGGGCATGGGGCCCGGCCTCGGCCGGGGGTACGGTCAGGGCCGGTCCCCACAGGGCGGGAAATAGGAGCGCATGAGCAGACGGAGCCATCGATCTCCGGTATGGGTGCTCGCGGCAGCCGCGGTCCTGGCGGTTGCCGCCGCCCTGTTTCTGTACCGCGACTATCGCACGGCCGTCCGCGGCCATCGGCAGGTGCTGATTCAACGCGGCGAGGCCCTGCTGGACTCGCTGGCGGCGGGAATGCGCGCCCAGGGCCGGATGGCG
>CAYVOE010000188.1:0-9460 GCA_964452795.1 uncultured Nitrospiraceae bacterium | reverse complement strand
GCGTTTTCATTCATCGTGGCGGCCGCGCAAGCGGCTCGGGGGCTCGCAATGACGGGTGGGGGCAACCTCACGCCCCCGTTAAGCGCAGTCCTATGATCGGCGAGGCGGATGTCGGTGGCGGGACGGTCCCGTCCAATAGTTGGGCTATATAGCTGCGTATGTATCCCCTTCGGGGAAAAGACGCGGGGGACGGCCCTGATCCCAGGGTGGCGCTCGCTGACCCTGGGCTAACCTATGCATCCCCTTCGGGGAATTTCCGCAGGCCGATGGCAACAACCGAACGTTCAGACTGTTCGTCGGGTCGACGCCCTGTGAATTCCTCCCCCATGAATATCCCAAGTGCTAAGGCGACGACTGGGGTGCCTCGTCCGGGGCCAGGTCGGCGAGCTCGAAGCGGGCCCAGGTGATGCGTTCATGGTAGCGATCCTCGCCGCGCTCGTAGAGGCAGCCGACGTGGCGTCCTTCTCCCCTACCGAGGCAGACGAGGTCGGAATAGGCCGAAGGTCCCTCGTGCAGGACCTTTGACGCCGGCCAGGTCCGGCCGCCGTCGTAGCTGGCTCGGACCGTCATGCGGACGCGCTCGAGGGCGGCGGGATTCGAGAACAGGAGCACGTCCGGCGAGGGCCCGTCCGCGGGGCAACGCAGGACGGAGGCCTGGCACACGGGTTCAATGAGAGCGGGGTCCGCCTGCGCCTCGCTCCACGTCTCGCCTCGGTCGCGGCTGTATGCGACTCGGCGCCGGTTGTCGCCCGCGTAGCTGCGCATGTTCTGGTAGAGGGTGCCGTCGGCCAGTTCGGCCACCGTCGATTCGTTGGTATTTCCGGACGGCTGGATTCCTCCAAGGGTCCACGTCTCGCCGCCGTCGTCGCTCACGATCACGTGGGAGCGCCAGGTGGCGGTTTCTTCGTTGAGGGAATGGTTGCAGGGGACGACGAGGCGACCGTCGCTCAACCGAATGCCGTGGCCCGGTCCGGTGGCGTACCAGCGCCAGTCCGGCTGGCGCACGTCCGCGCTGATTTCCCGAGGCTCGCTCCAGGTGAGGCCGTCGTCCCGGCTGGAAGTCACCCAGACGCTCCGGGGCGGAGCCTCGCCCCGCAGGATCTGCCGTTCCGGCCCGTCTCCCTTGTTCTTGGTGAACACGAGCCGGACCGTGCCCGTGGCGCGATCGACCACCGGCGCGGGGTTGCCGCAGGTGTCCTCGCCGTCGTCCACCACCCGGATCATCGGGCCCCAGGTCTCGCCGCCGTCGGTGCTCCGTCGCAGCACGATGTCGATGTCGCCGGAATCGGAGGCGCTGTGGCGTCGGCCTTCGCAGAAAGCCAGGATCGTCCCCTCTTCGGTCGCGATGACGGCGGGGATGCGGTAGACCGCGTACCCACCTTCGCCGGAGACGAACAAGTCCTGCTGGTCCGGAGCATTCCGGACACCGTCTTCGGCCGCACCCGCCGCCCAGGTCAGCAGCAGGACGGCCGCAGAAATTCCGGACAAACCCATCTTGGAGACTCCTCGATCATTGTTGGCCGCGGCTCGACATTACCCTTCCGTAGCGCGCTGCGACTCCGGGGCCGGAACGCAGCGCGTCAGACCCGCCCGCTCGAGCATCCACACCATGGGACACCAATTGGTAAATCCCGATTGAAGCAGGTTGAGTCCTACGAAGGCGGTGAACAAGTACCAATAGGGGCTCACCCAGTGCCCCAGCGCCATGCTCACCAGGATGAATCCGCCTGCAATCGCCCGCAATGCCCGTTCGACCGTCATGGGACGCCTCCGCTCGCCCCGAAACCTCACGCGCCTTCGACCGGCGTCAGCATAGCACAGACGAGCCGGTCGACGGGCTTCGCGGAGACGGATCAGGCGTAGATATCGAGGGGCGCGGGGATATGGCCGGGGAAGATGGCATCGAGACGGTTGGGGGCGCCGTGGCGGATCAGAATCGGAGCCAGCACGTCGCGGTAGTTGTGGGCCACGGGCAGGTCGCCGGGTTCCTCCAACCGGTCGGCATGGAGCCCTTTCCAATCGGCCAGCACGCGCCCGCCCCGAATGCCGCCGCCCAGAATGAACATCGTGCCGGCACGGCCGTGGTCGGTGCCGAAGGAGGCGTTCTCGCGCACGCGTCGGCCGAATTCGGTCATGACGACGACGGTGGTGCGGGCGAGGTCGTCCCCGAGGTCGCGGACGAAGGCGTCGAGTCCCGCGGCGAGGGTGCGCATCAGGGGATTCATGAGCGCGGTGGAAGCGAAATGGGCGTCCCAGCCGCCGAGATCGACGGTGGCCGCCTCGACGCCGACCCGGGCTTTGACGAGCCGGGCCACCTCGCGCAGCCCGCGGCCGAAATCGTTGTCGGGGTACTCGACTCCCGCCGCGGGTCGGTAGGGCGTGGCGCGCAGGTCTTCGATGCGGTCGAGGGCCTTCAAGACGTCGCGCCCCGCCGCGCCGAGAAGGCCCTCCTCGTGGCTGTACAGGGCCTCGAGACCGGCCCGAAAGCCCTCTCCCGTTTGGCCCAGGCGCAGGTCCTCGAGCGTTTCGAAGGCCACGGAGGCGGGGGCGCCGCGGAGGGACTCGGGTTGGGTTTTCCCGATGGCCACCGCGGCGAGGGGACCTGCGGCCTCGCCGGGCCGGCTCCGCAGGAAACGGCCCAGCCAGCCGCCGCCGGCCAGCCCGCCGTGCTCCATGTAATCCTGGGCCTCGAAATGGGAGCGCGACGTGTCCTCCGAGCCGGCCTGATGGACGACCAGGAGGTCGCCGTAGGCGTAGGCGCGGTGCAGCGGGGCCAACTCCGGGTGGAGGCCGAAGATGTCGTCGAGGGGAAGGGCCTCGTTGCGTTTCACCCCCAAATGAGGGCGGAAGTTGTAATAGGCATCGTCTTCCGTCGGGGGAACCAGGGTGAGGCCGTCGGCGCCGCCCCGGAGGAAAACCACCACGAGCGCCGGTGCTCCGTCGGCCCGACCGCCGATGATGCCGTGGGTTGAATTCATGTAACAATTCCTCGATCCGTAGTTGGCATTAATGGTTAACCGGGAGCCCTATCGGGGTCTGTCGCTCAGAACCGCTGGAACGCCGGCGAGGCGAACACGAGGCCCGGGCCCTCCGCACGCACAATGGCCTCCTGCTCGAGGGGTGTGGGCTGCCGGGACAGGAAATGGGCCACCAACCGGTCGCCGAACCTCCGGCTCAGGCCGGCCCAGTCCACGCGGACGCCGGCGAGGCGGTTCCCCGCGAGCGCGGCGGCAAAGTCCCAGCGCCAGAACAACGTGCCCATCCACGGGGCCGGTTCCATCGGATACCCGTCGGGCGTCGGGTACTGGAACGGGGCGTGGCCCATGCGCTGGAGGTAATCGAGGACGGCGCCGCCGCCGTCGGTTTCGGCTCCCGTGGCGCGCAGGGCGGACACCACGAATCGGAAGGGCCGCTTGATCCGCACGCCGGCGGATTGCCAGAACGCGTCCTGACGGAACAGCGTCCGCAAGGTGGCGCGGATGTCGCCCGAAGTGTTTGCGAAGGTCTCGGCCACGGCGCGGATCGCATCGTCGGGCGGCGTGTCGCACATGAAGGTACGGCAGAGCTTGCCCGCAATGAACCGGGCCGTGGACGGATGATGGGCGACGATGTCGAGGAGCGCGTCGAGGTCGGCCGGACCGCCTCCGGCGGGAATGCGACGGCCCAGCACCGTCTTCTCTCCGTTGTCGTGCTCAGCGGCGCGGAACTCGACGCGCCCCTTGCCCCAGGAGTCGATGTCGCGTACGGTCCAACCCGTGAGGCAGCGGGCCGCTTCCATGACGTCGTGCTGCGTGTATCCACCGTCCACACCGAGGGTATGCAGTTCCATGAGCTCGCGGGCGTAGTTCTCGTTGGGCATTTCGTCGCCCCGAGTCCGGCGATTGACCCGTCCGTCGAGGTACCACAGCATGGCGGGGCTGAGGGCTGAGGCGCGCAACAGCTCGGGGAACCGGCCCAGGGCGTGCTCGCGGATGACGTCGCGGTCGTCGGCGGCCTTGAGCCAGCGGCACTCGCCCTTCGACCGGTCGATGTTGAAATGGTCGCTCCAGAACTCGACCATGACCTCGTGGAGCTGGCGGCGGCTGTACACGGCGCGGAGCACCGAGCCGCGGCAGAGTTCGCGCAGGAGATATTCCTCTTTGTACTCGTAGAGCTCGCCCACGGGCGCGGCGAGGGCCTCGAGGCGTCGTACGCGATACTCGGCGGCGCGGTCGTCCAGCGATTCGGGGGCGAGCTGTTCCTCGATCCAGGCCTCGACGCCGAGGGCCGTTGCCCGGGCGTAGTCGCCGGGACGGGCGCCGTAGCCGAGGCGGTTGAGCACGTGAGAGACGGCGTCGATGCGTTCCGCCTCCGGGGCGGTCCAGGGGCCCCCGTCCATCTCCGGCGGTGCAAGTCCCAGGCGCACGGCCGCGTCGCATCCCGCCAGGCCGACCGCCGAAACCCCGCCCGCCCAGCGCAGGAATTCGCGGCGGGTGGGTCTCATGCGTGGCCCTCCGCCGTCGTCCCGGTCGGCAGCGGTGGGACGGCGGCCTCCTGCGGGAGCGCCGAGCCGCGGTCGCGCAGGGCGAGCACGGCGGCGCCCACGCCGGCGATCAACGACACGGGCAACACGACGAACCAGCCCACGAGGGGCAGGATGAACGTGACCGCCAGGACGGCGCCGCCGCGAAGGACGCGCCGACCGGGCGC
Organism: uncultured Nitrospiraceae bacterium; assembly: GCA_964452795.1. GTDB lineage: Bacteria > Hydrogenedentota > Hydrogenedentia > Hydrogenedentales > SLHB01 > CAYVOE01. The sequence continues at coordinate 4,771 of CAYVOE010000188.1, read as the reverse complement.
ACCCGTGTCGTCGGGAGCGGCCAGACCGTCGCCGATGCGTCGGGCGAGGCCGGTGGTGCCGAAGAGCGCGAGCAGGACGGTGAGCAGGATGAGCGCCGTGCCCAGGAGTCTCATGAGACCGTTGGGCAGGGAGGCCAGCCCGGAACCAACGGCCATGAGCGGCGCCGCCACCGCCACGCCCGCAACAACCGATCGTCCGGGAGTTTGAGCCAGAACCGCCCGGGCCCGTTCGACGCGGCCGGGAAACAAGGCCTGGAACATCAACCAGTAACACACCAGCGCAATGAGTAAACCCAGAATCACGAACAAGTAGGTGAATACGTCTGCCATTATCATGGAATTTTCTCCCGAAACCCGGCGCCATCGAATCGTGGCCGGACCTGTCTGGGGGCGCGGGCCCGCGTCCGTCGTGTGAAGGTACACCGGGCGGACGGAAGGGGTTACACCGGGCATTGCCGCTCCCCTCTCCCCCCTTTCGCCCCCCATGGCGTACAATGGCCGCGGCGGCTCGTGGGCGGGCCGGAACAGAGGGAGTGGGGCGCGGTGAAATCGGTGCTGGTGACGGGCGGCGCGGGCTTTGTGGGCTCGCGCCTGGCCATGGGAATCAAAGAAGCGCGGCCGGAAGTGCGCGTGACGGCGCTCGACAACCTGCGCCGGCGCGGGTCGGAGCTGAACCTGCCTCGGCTGCGGGCGGCGGGCGTCGATTTCGTCCACGGCGACATTCGCAACGGAGACGACATCGACGCGGCCGGGCCTGCCGATGTCATTCTGGAGTGCAGCGCGGAACCGTCCGTGCTGGCCGGATACGGCGGCTCTCCGCGCTACGTCATCGACACCAACCTCGCCGGGACCGTGAACTGCCTGGAAGCGGCGAGGAACTGGGGCGCGGGCGTTGTCTTCCTGTCCACCAGCCGCGTGTATCCGGTGAAGGCGCTGGAAGGGCTGGCCTGGCGTGAGGAAGCGACGCGGTTCGAGCTGGATTCGGATCAGCCGGTTCCGGGGGCGACGACACAGGGGATTTCGGAATCTTTTCCCCTCGAGGGCGCCCGGTCGCTCTACGGCGCCACCAAGCTGTGCTCGGAACTGCTGCTGCAGGAATTCGGCGAGCTCTACGGGGTGCGGAGCGTCGTCAACCGCTGCGGCGTCATCGCCGGCCCCTGGCAGATGGGCCGGACGGACCAGGGCGTGGCCGCGCTGTGGGTGGCGCGCCACGTCTACGGCGGTTCTCTGAACTACATCGGCTACGGCGGCACGGGCAAGCAGGTGCGGGACCTGCTCCACGTGGACGACTTGCTCCGCCTGGTAATGTACGAGCTGGATCACCTTGACGCGTTGACCGGGGAAACGTTCAACGTGGGCGGCGGCCGCAAGTCCAGCGCCTCGCTCCAGGAACTGACGACGCTGTGCCGCGCGGCCACGGGCCGAAGCCTCGACATCGGCTCGGTGACGGAGGATCGACCCGCGGACATCCGCATCTACATCACCGATCACGCCCGCGTAACCGCCCGCACGGGCTGGGAGCCCCGCCACGACGTCCGCCGCATCGTCGAGGACATCTATCGGTGGATCCGCGATAATGAAGAGGCCTTGAAGCCCATTCTGGCATAGCGGTTCAGCGCGAGCGCGCGATGTCGAGAATCGTGGCGAGCAGGGCGTCGCGGAGGCGGGGACCGGCGTCGCGGGCCGCGGCGAGGACGTGGTCGTGGGTCAGGGCCTGGGGACGGCAGCAGGAATTGGTGACGCAGGAAAGGACGGCGGCGCGTATGCCCCGTTGCCGGCACCGCCACAGTTCCGGCGCCGTGCTCATGCCGACGGTGGCGCCGCCGAGCCGCTGGAGGGCCCGGATTTCGGCCGGGGTCTCGTAGCTGGGCCCGTGGACCCATCGATAGGGTCCGACGGCGTCGGCGCGGGGCCGGAAATCCGTGGGGATGCTCGCCGGGGCATCGGACCATCGCCGGCACGGCCACAAATCGATGCGGTCGGCGGCGACGAGATCGCCGGGGGCCAGTTCGGGCCGGAGCCCGCCAGCGGCGTTGGTGAAAACGATGGTGGATACGCCGAACCCGGCCAACACGTCCACGGTGGCCATGACGGCCTCGGGGGTCAGGCCTTCGTAGAGGTGCAGACGTCCGCTCTGGACCACGAGGTCAATCCCGGCACAGCGACCGAACCGAAACACGCCCGCGTGCCCGGCCACCCCGGTCCGGGGGAGGTTGGGGAAGTCGCTGAAAGGCAGGCTGGGCCCGGGCTCCTGGATGAGGTCGTCGAGAACCATGCCGGACCCGGCGACCACCGCGACGTCGGCGTGGGACGTCAGGCGCGCCATGCCGCCGGAAAGAAGAGGTCTTCGTATATCTGGAGGGCGTATTGGTCGGTCATGCCCGCGATGAGATCCACGGTCCGCCGTTCGAGGGAGTCGGCAGGGTCGCCCTCGGCGGAATCGGCCACGCGCCGTTCGAGCATGTAAAAGTAGAGCTCGCGGATGATCTTCTTGGCCTTCTGGATCTCTTTGTCGATGGCGGGGCAGGGATAGAGATTCGCGTAGAGGTAGGACCGAAGCTCGGACGTGGCATCCCGGATATGGGGCACCATGTCGATGCGCCCGTCTTTGCTCCCCTGGATAAGCCCGATGACCATGGCGTTGATCCGCTCGGACGTGGTGCGGCCCAGCGCGGCGATGGCGTCTTTGGGCAGGTCTTCGAGGGAGATGAGACCCGCCCGGAGGGCGTCGTCAATGTCGTGGTTGATGTAGGCGATGGCGTCGCAGATGCTCACCAGTTCGCCCTCGAGGGTGACGGCGCTGGGGATCCGCTTGCCCTGGAGCAGGGCCTTGCCCTTCGAGTGGTTGAGGATGCCGTCGCGCACCTCGAAGGTGAGGTTGAGTCCGGTTCCGTGACGGGTGGGTTCGAGCTTCTCCACGACGCGCACGCTCTGCTCGAAATGGAAGAAACCCGGCTCGTAGACCTCGTTGAGGACCGATTCGCCCGCGTGACCGAAGGGCGTGTGGCCGAGATCGTGGCCGAGGGCGATGGCCTCGGTGAGGTCCTCGTTGAGGAAGAGGGCGCGGGCGGCCGTACGCGCGATCTGCGACACCTCGAGGGTGTGGGTCAGGCGCGTGCGGTAGTGGTCGCCTTCCGGGGCCACGAAGACCTGGGTCTTGTGCTTGAGCCGGCGGAAGGCCTTGGAATGGAGGATGCGGTCACGGTCGCGCTGGAACGCGGTGCGGTACTCGTGTTCCGGTTCCGGACGCTCCCGCCCCTGCGACTCGCCGGCCAGGCAGGCGTAGGGACTCAGGGTGCGGCGTTCGCGTTCCTCCAACTGCTCGCGCAGGGTCACGGCGCGATCACTTGCCCTTGAGCAGGCGCCGGGCCAGCTCCGGGGGCAGACCCGAGTTCATGATCTTGCGTACCGTGGTGTCGATGTCGTATTCGACGCGGCAGAACTCGAAGACCATCTTGTCGGTGTCGAAGAGCCCGTAGGCGGCGCGGGGGTCGCGGTCGCGGGGCTGGCCCACGGCACCGGGATTGATGAGATACCGGCTCATGGGGCTGAGGGTGTAGGTGGTCGTGGTGCCCACGGGCGGCGTGGTGCCCATCTGACCGAAAAACGACGGCTTGTGGCTGTGGCCGAAGAAACAGATCTTGGCGTCCTTGCCGTTCATGAAATCCATCTGGCGCATGGCGTCGAGCCAATCGATGATGTACTCGTCGCGGCTCCCGGGGGAACCGTGCACGCCGATACAGCAGCAGTTGAAGTTGATGCGCTCGGGCGCCGCGGCCAGCCACCGCTTGTTGTCCTCGCGCAGTTGCTCGAACTGCCATTCGATGGCCCGCTTGGCGGCATCGCGGAAAAACCACGGGTCCTCGAGTCCGCAAACGGCCGCGTCGTGGTTGCCCATGACGGTCGGAATTTCCCGCTGGCGGATGATGTCCACCACCTCGTTCGGATTGGCGTTGTATCCCGTAAGATCACCTAGACATACGATCTTGTCGACCTTCTTCTTGTCTATGTCATTCAGTACGGCCTGGGTGGCCTCCAGGTTGGCGTGCAAGTCCGCGATGATTGCAATAAGCATCGAGTGTGTCCTGGTACCTCTGCTCGACACACAACACCATTCGGTTGTGCGGCTGTTCCAATGGCCGCGACGCGCCGCCGTCGGCCCATCTTCCCGGGCGAACCGCCAGGAACCGCGAGCCGGACAGCCGACGGGGCGGTCAAGGGCGCGGTTCGCCCGAACCATTCATTCTAAGAAGGGATAGACCGCCTCAGTCCATCCCGCCTGTTTCTGCCCGGGATCCCCGGTCGAGGATCTTGCGCAGTTGAGCGATTTTCTTCTTGGCGTGGGCGTTCTCAGGGTCCGCCTTGAGGACTTTCTGCATCCACATCATGGCGCCCTTGAAATCGCGCGCCTTCACGCATCCCACACCGATATTGTACTCGGTTGCCAGGATCTTCCGCCGAATCCGCCCCGACTGAGGCGACAGCTTCAAGGCGGCCTCGTACTGCTCCAGCGCCACCGGATAATTCCGGGTGTCGAAGTAGAAGTCGCCGAGGGTCTCTTCCTGGCTCAGGTCCGATTTGCCGGACTCTTTCAATTGTTCCCGTTCTCGCTGGCGCTTCTCCTGGTATTCCTCCGGGGTGTATACGCCGGCCACGGCCGCCGTCTCAACCAGCACGCTCAGGTTGTTCCCGTTGCTGTCGTCGGGAATGATAAGTATATTGACGCCGCGCTCCTGCTCGCAGGCGGTTATGCAGGCGGCACTGTCGAAAC
>CAYVOE010000187.1:0-9506 GCA_964452795.1 uncultured Nitrospiraceae bacterium | reverse complement strand
ATTTTCAGCCTCCTCTTCGGGCAGGCGGGGGCGACTCTGCACCTGCGGGAGATCCAGCGCCGCTCCGGACTGAACGTGCGGACCGTGCAGCGGGAGCTGATGAACCTGGAGGAACTCGGGCTGGTGGTTCGTACCGAAGACGGCAACCGAGTGTACTTCAAGGCCGATCGCTTTCATCCCCTTTACGGGGAGATCCGAGGGTTGGTGCGCAAGACCTCCGGCCTCAACGACGTGCTTCGAGAGGCCCTCGAGGATCCCGGTGTGGAATGGGCCTTCCTGTTTGGGTCCGTGGCGCGGGGCGAGGAGACCGGGCAAAGCGATATCGACTTGATGGTGGTCGGAGACGTGGGGCTTCGCGAGGTGGTGAAACGACTTTCGGGGGTGGCGGACCGCGTAGGCCGCGAGATTAATCCTCACGCCCTCTCTCGCGCCGAATGGGTGAGGCGTCTGAAGGCCGGAGACCCCTTTGTGACGCGTGTGGCGGCGGCCCCGAAGACATTCGTGGTTGGGAACCCCGATGACTTTGAAAGAATGGGTTGAGAACGGATGGCTGAGGGTTCACCGGACTACGCCGGAGGAGATCGGCGAGTTGTTCGCTATCGTGGACCGGGACCTCGCAGATGCCGCAGGGGAAATCTCGCTCGACTGGCGGTTTGGAATCGCGTACAACGGGGCCTTGAAGCTCTGTACGATCCTGTTGTATGCCGAGGGATACCGCGCGGAACGGGCCCTCCACCACTACCGAACCCTCCAGGCGCTGCCGCTGGTGTTGGGGGCCGAACGGCGGGCGGACGCGGACTACCTCGATGCGTGTCGGGCCAAACGCAATGCCGTGGAGTACGACTATGTGGGCGCCGTCGGCGAGCGTGACGTCGAGGAATTGATCGCCTTTGTGAAGGAGCTGCGGGAAGATGTGTGGGATTGGCTGAGGTCGAAGCACCCGGCTCTCGTGCCGAAAGACCGACCAAAGCCCGGCTAGACGCGCCCCGCCTTGACTTATCGGTGGTCCAGGTGGAACCATGCTCATCGGGTGGAACAGGACCGGTTTGAGGCCATCACAAGGGACGGCATTCATGTTGAATCTTGCGTATATCCTCGAGAACAGCGCCCGTGAGTTCCCCGACAAGACCGCCGTCGTCTTCGGTGCCATGCGCCTGACCTACTCCGAAATCGACCGCATGGCTTGTCAGGTGGCCAACGGACTCGTCTCCGCCGGTATCCAGCCCGGCGACAAAGTGGCCCTCACCTGCCCCAACATCCCCTATTTTCCCATCTTGTACTACGGGATATTGAAGGCGGGCGCCGTCGTCGTTCCTCTGAACGTCCTTTTCAAACGCCGCGAAGTGGCCTACCGAGGCCCGGGCCTACATCTGCTTCCAGGGCACCGACACGCTGCCCATGGCCGAGGAAGGGCTGGCCGGCTTTGACCAGACCCCCGGCTGCGAACATTTCTGGGTGCTGACCTCGGCCCCCGGCGGCGCCAACCCCTGCCCCGGTCGGCCCACCTTCACCGAACTCATCGATCAGCCTCCGACCTTCGATACGGTCCAGCGCCGGCCCGACGACACGGCCGTCATCCTCTACACCTCGGGCACCACAGGTCGGCCCAAAGGCGCCGAGCTGTCCCATTCGAACCTCGTGCTCAATGCCATGGTCGCCCGCGACGTGTCCGACGTGACGGCCGACGACGTGCAGCTCGTGGTGCTGCCCCTGTTCCATTCCTTCGGCCAGACCTCCCAGCTCAACTCGGGCTTCCTCGCCGGATGTACGCTGGTGTTCCTGCCGCGCTTCGATGCCGAAGACGCCCTCCGGACCTTCCAGGAGGAGAACGTGACCATCTTCTGCGGCGTGCCCACCATGTACTGGGGGCTGGTCAACTGCGCCAATTGCGACAAGTACGACCTCGAGAAGATCCGAAGCACCCTGCGCCTGGGCATATCGGGCGGCGCGGCCATGCCCGTCGAGCTCCTCCACACCTTCGAGAAAAAGTTCGGCATCACCATCCTCGAAGGATACGGCCTCTCCGAGACGTCGCCTGTGGCCACCTTCAACCGATCGAAGGAGCAGCGCAAGATCGGGTCGATCGGACTGCCCGTCTGGGGCGTCGAGGTGCGCGTGGTCGACGAGGACATGAACGACACGCCCATCGGGGAGCCCGGCGAGATCGTCATCCGCGGCCACAACATCATGAAGGGCTACTACCGCCGGCCCACCGAGACCGAAGAGGCCTTCCGTGGCGGATGGTTCCACACCGGCGACGTGGGCCGCCGCGACGAAGACGGGTTCTTCTACGTCGTGGACCGCACCAAGGACATGATCCTCCGGGGAGGGTTCAACGTGTACCCCCGCGAGGTCGAGGAAGTCCTCATGCAGCATCCCGCCGTGTCCCTGGCGGCGGTCATCGGCGTGCCGGACGGCGTATACGGCGAGGAGGTCAAGGCCTACGTCGTACCCGCTCCCTGGGCCAAGATTACCGAAGAGGAACTCATCGCCTGGGCCAAGCGCGAGATGGCGGGATACAAGTATCCGCGCCAGGTGGAATTCCGCGAGAGCCTCCCCATGACCGCCACGGGCAAGATCCTCAAGACCGAGCTGCGCAAGGAGCTCCAGACCCGTCCGCCCGACGCCGCCGTGCGCGGCGACTAATTCCCCGGCCCGGCATCTCGGCGGAACTTCCTCCGTCGGCTATGCAATCCGCGCCGACTTCGCTACAATCCTGTCGCGGGCGCCCCGCTTCAAGAGGCACGACCAACCAAGGGGGATCGGCATGGCTACCAAGAGCGGCAGGAATCCGGAACGATTCGCGTGGTTTCACGAGGCGCGCTTCGGCATGTTCATCCACTGGGGGCTGTACTCCCTGCTGGGGCGCGGCGAGTGGGTGATGTACCGGGAGCGCATTCCCGCAGCCGAATACGCCCGGCTCGCCGACCAGTTCAACCCGAAGAAGTTCGACGCCGAGGCCTGGGTGGCCCTCGCCCGGGACGCCGGCATGAAGTACATGGTCCTCACCACGCGCCACCACGACGGCTTCTGCCTCTACGACAGTCGGGTGTCCGATTTCACCGCGCCCAAGACCCGGGCCGGCCGCGATTTCGTCGCGGAGTACGTCGCCGCCGCCCGGAAGGCGGGCATGAAGATCGGGTTCTACTATTCCCTTCTCGACTGGCGTTTCCCCGGCTACTGGGAGCCTAAGAAATACCCCGACAGCGCCGAGGCCATGATCCGGCAGTACCACGAGCAGGTCCGCGAGCTCCTGACGAACTACGGCAAGATCGACGTGCTCTGGTACGACGGCGATTGGGTCCCCGACCTCGCGCAGGAAGAACGGGCGGCCTTCTGGCGTTCCGCTGAAGTGAACAAGATGGCCCGGAAGCTGCAGCCTCATATCCTCATCAACAACCGCAGCGGCCTTGAGGAAGACCTCGATACGCCCGAGCAGCACGTCACGGCGTCTGAACCCGGCCGCGGCTGGGAATCGTGCATGACCATGGGCGACAGCTGGGGCTGGGGCTACATCCGCCACAGCCAGAATTTCAAGACCGTTACGCAGCTCGTGCAGAACCTCGCCTACGCCGCCGCGGGCGAAGGCAATTACCTGCTCAACATCGGGCCGAAGCCCGACGGCTCGGTCCGAAAGGAAGAGCGCGACCGCCTGGCCGCCTTGGGCAAGTGGCTGCGCGTTCACGGAGAGGCCGTCTACGGGTCGCAGCGCGCCCCGCTCGAGGCCGGCATGCTCGGGCTGTGGACCCGCAAGGGCGACGTCGGTTACCTGCACGTCTTCGACTGGCCCGGGAGCGAGGTCGTGGTACCGGCCATCAAGACCCGAGTGAAATCGGCCACGCTCCTCACCACGAAACAGCGGGCCAAGGTGCGTCAGGAGTACAACGGCCGCCTCGTCCTGTCGGGGCTGCCCGACACGCCGCCCGATCCCCACGTGTCGGTGATCAAGGTTCAATTTGCCGAGGAGCCCCGGCCCCTCGACGAGCCCGACAAATCGGCGTGGCTTACCGGCGACGCGCAGTAAGACAAAGCGCATCGGCCTCTCGAAAATTCGACGTACGCAGTAAAGGAAGTTCCATCGCGATATGTTCTGGCCCTGGTCGAAGAAGAAGCGCCGCGACCGGCTGCGACAACAACCCTTTCCCGATGCGTGGAAGGCCATCCTCGAACGGAACGTGCCCTACTACCGGCACCTGCCGCCCGAAGACCGCGACGAGCTGCACGGCCACATCCACGTGCTCCTCGCCGAGAAGAATTTCGAAGGCTGCGGCGGCCTGCGCATGACCGACGAGATCCGCCTCACCATCGCCGCCCAGGCCGCCGTTCTCCTCCTGCACCGCGACACCGACTACTACCCCGGCCTGTTCTCGATCCTCGTGTATCCCAGCGCCTTCTGGGCCGAGAACGTGGTCGAGGAAGGGCCCGGCGGCCTGATTCTCGAAGCCGAAGACGAGGTCCGGGCCGGCGAGTCCTGGCAGCACGGCGCCGTGGTTCTGGCCTGGGACGACGTCAAGGAAGGCGCCCGCGACACCGAGGACGGGTTCAACGTGGTCTACCACGAGTTCGCCCACCAGCTCGACCAGGAAAATGCCCACGTCGACGGCGCGCCCGACCTTCCCGAACGACGGCTCCACGCCGAGTGGGCCCGGGTCATGGACCGCGAGTACACGCGTCTGCTCGACGACATCGAGGCCGACCGATACACCCTGATCGACGAATACGGCGCCACCGATCCCGCCGAGTTCTTCGCCGTGGTCACGGAGTGCTTTTTCGAGATCCCCGTCCGTCTGCGCCGCCATCACCCCGAACTCTACGATCTGCTGAAGGCCTTTTACCGCCAGGATCCCGCCGAACTGATGACCCGGCGCGAATCCGCATCGACCTGAGCCGCTTCCGGGGCCTTGCCAAGGCCTTCCCGCGATCGCCATACTGGCCCGTGTAGGTGGGTTGGCAACGGTACAGAACGGGAGGAGCCTTGCGATGTGGATGGCCGTGGTGGGTGCAATGATGCTGGGGGGGATGGAGCTTCCCACAGGGCCGACGCCGGAACCGGTGGCCTTTCCCCATTTCCCGGACCGGCTTCACGCCTTCGTGTGGCGCAACTGGTGGCTGGTGTCCCCGGAGCGCATGGGCGAGGTGGTCGGAGCCGACCCCGAGCAGATCGTGGAACTGGGCCGCAGCATGGGGCTCGAGGGGCCTCCCGCGATTTCCGAAGATCAGAAAGCCCGGTCCTACATCACCATCATCCGCCGCAACTGGCACCTGCTGAACTTCGAGCAGCTCGAGGCCCTGCTGGGCATGTCGGAGGAAGAGCTGGCCTACATCCTGCGCGAGGACGATTTCCTCTGGATCAAGCTGGGCAGCCGCAAGCCGAAATGCGAGCCCCTGCGCTACGCGCCGCCAAGCGACGAGGCGCGACAACGGGCCTCCGCCATCGCCGAGGTCGTGCGCGAGGCCTTCCCCAACGGCGCCGGCGGCGTGGGCGAGCCGCTGTTCTCCTTCGTGCGCGATCTGTCGTCCCCGGTTGAAGGCCCCGCGGAGCGGCCCGAGAGCCTGTTTTCGCCGCGGTTTTGCTACTCGTACTTCGCCCTGTACGGCGATCCGCTGATGGATACGCGCCTGGACCCCTATCCCGACGGACTGCTGGCGCGCCTCGCTCGGACGGGCGTCGACGGCGTGTGGCTCCAGGGCGTCCTCTACAAGCTCGCGCCCTTCCCCTGGGACGAATCCCTCAGCGAGGGTTACGAGGAGCGGCTCAAGAACCTCGGCGCCCTGGTGGCCCGGGCCCGCAAGCACGGCATCGGCATCTACCTGTACCTCAACGAGCCCCGGGCCATGCCCCTGAGCTTCTACGAAAGCCGGCCCGAGCTCAAGGGCGTGGTCGAGAACGATTTCGCCGCCCTGTGCTCGGAAGTGCCGGAAGTGCGCGAATACCTGTCGAAGGCCGTCGCCGGCATCGTGCGGGCCGTGCCCGATCTCGCCGGGTTCTTCACCATCTCCGCTTCCGAAAACCTCACCAACTGCTGGTCGCACATGAAGGGCGCCGACTGCCCCCGCTGCTCCAAGACGCCGCCCGAGGACGTCATCGCCAACGTTCATCGCGCCTTCCAGGAAGGGATCGAGGCGGGCGGCGGCGGCCCGCGCCTCCTAGCCTGGGACTGGGGCTGGAGGGACGACTGGGCCCCCGGCATCATCGAGCGCCTTCCCGTCGGCGTATCCCTTATGAGCGTCAGCGAATGGAGCATGCCCATTAACCGCGGCGGGGTCGACACCGTCGTCGGCGAATACTCCATCTCGTCGGTCGGTCCCGGACCCCGCGCCACGCGTCACTGGGGCCTTGCCCGCGCCCGCGGCCTCGACGTCATCGCCAAGGTCCAGGCCGGCAACACGTGGGAGCTGTCCACCGTGCCCTACATCCCGGCGGTCGAGAACGTGGCGCGCCACGCGGCCAACCTGCGCGAAGCCGGAGTGGGGGGGATCATGCTCGGGTGGACCCTCGGCGGCTACCCCTCGCCCAATCTCGAAGTCTTCGCCGAGATCGGACGCGACCCGAAGATCACCGTCGACGATGCCTTGCACACCGTGGCCGCGCGCCGGTACGGCGAGGATCGCGCCGACGCCGTGGTCGAGGCCTGGAAGGCCTTCAGCCGCGCCTTCTCGGAATACCCCTACAACATCGGCACGGTATACGCCGCACCGGTCCAGGCCGGACCCTCGAATCTCCTCTGGGCCGAGCCCACCGGCTACGGCGCCACCATGGTGGGTCTGCCCTACGACGACCTCACTTCATGGCGCTCGGTCTACCCCGCCGAGGTCTTCATCGCCCAGTTCCGCAAGATGGCCGAAGGTTTCGAAGAGGCCATCGCCGACCTGCGCCGGACGAATCCGGACGAGGCCCTCGAGCGCGAGATCGGCGTCGCCGAGGCCTGCGCCGTCACCTTCCGCAGCGTGGCCAATCAGTCCGAGTTCATCACGATCCGGCAGGCCCTGGCGGAGGCGTCCGCCGACGAGCGCAACACCCACCTCGACCGGCTCGAGGCCCTGCTCGACGACGAGATCGAACTGGCGCGGCGCATGCACGCCCTCCAGTCCCGCGACTCGCGCCTCGGCTTCGAAGCCACGAACCAGTACACCTACATCCCCGGCGACCTGGCGGAGAAGGTCCTGAACGCCCGCCACCTCAAGGAGACGTGGCTGGCGTCGTTGCGCGCCGAAGGCGAGGGTTAAGGGCTGGAGCTCGCGTGAGGTTCCTCCACGCATCCATTGGGAGCCCCCGGACCGTCAAACGGCCCGGGGGCTCCCAACGATGGGTCAAGACCTGGCATGCGAGAATTCCCCGCATGCGCACACCCATCCCAGAACCGTCGGGGCGTTTGCGGGGTCGACGCGCTCTGCGTCCGCCCCCTTCCGGCAGTTTCCACACATCGGGCCTTGGCCCGTCGGCGCGAGCGGCCGAGCCGTTCGCGCCGACGTTCCTGGCCATGATCACGCTCGCCGCCGGACCCGGCCTATATCTTCCGCGCCACGAAGGCTACGGCGCCGACGCAGGACCGGTACCGGCGGAAGGTTCCGCGCATCTGCAGCACCCGCGACCGGGCGGGGGCGTCGCGGATCACGCGGCTCGCGAAGCGGGCGGCCCCGAACAGGCCCTCGTCGCGGACGATGCGCGTCGGCTCCAACAGGCGGAAGGGAAGCCGTATCACCGCCTGCGGCTGAAGTCCGTGGGCCTCGAGAAGCTTCGTCCACTCCGTCACCGTGAGCGGACGCACCCCGACGTGAACGGCCGCGCTCATGTCGCGCCGGATCGCGTCCTTGACGTCCTCGGACAGGTCGTCGGGGTGGAGGCACAGTTCGTGGATGCCGTAACGTCCGCCCGGCCGCAGCAGGCGCGCGGCCTCGGCGATGATCCGCTCCTTCTGCGCGTCGGTCTGCATGCTCAGCATGGCCTCGCCGTACACCACGCTGGCGGTTTCGCCCTGCAGCCCGGTCTCGTGGGCGCTGGCCGTATGGCATTCCACGGGATATCCCTTGAGGGCCTGGCACACGATGCGCGCCGCATTGGGGTCCCGCTCGACGGCGCGATAGCTCCGCGGCCCGCGGGAAAGGGTCATGCGTGCCGTGCCGCCCAGGCCCGGCGCGAACTCGATTACGTCGTCATCGGGCCCGATCTCGAGCGCCTCGAGCATCCGGCGCGTCAGTTCGATTCCCCCGGGACGAAGCACCCGCTTCCCCAGCCGCGCTAGCAGCCAGTGTCCCGGCATGCGCGCCGTATCGAGATGACTCCCCGGCAATGCTGCGTCGTGAATATCGATGCTTTCCGTCATCGCTCCATACTCCTATGGTGGTTCGCAGTCAAACTGCGCTCATTTGCACGGTTTTATTGGGCGTACATGTTCGAGATTACCCGGGCCACGGCCGCATGGGCGGGAAACTTGCCGGGATAGCGCACGAACTCGACGTGCCCGTCCAGGTACAGCACGTTGGCGCCGCCGGGGATGTGGTTGAAATAGGCCCCCCGCGCCGCGTCGGCGCTCACGAGGTCCCAAATCACGGGCACCGCGCTTTGGGACCGGGCCGAAGCCGCCGGGTTGTTGATGTCCGTCACCAGGAAGCGTTCGATGCCCTCCCGCAGCCGGTGGACCGTGTCGGAGCCCCCGTTGCCGAATCCGAGCCCGCGCCACGCCGGCATGGCTTGCGCATCCTTGTCCGCCAGATGATCGTTGTGCGGGTTGCGGTCGCGGTACGGGAGGAAGTGGGAGGCGATGACGAAGAGCTGACCCGGACCCGTGGTAGGCCCCGCCGGCGACATGATCATCGCCGTCGGGTCGCTCGGCCCGACGCGGTCCATCGTGTAGCCGTGATACAGGTAGCTGCCGTGGGGATTGCTGACGTAGCCCGTCCAGAGGCAGGTGCCCGTACCGGCGTCTCGAACGACACCCAGGCGGTCCTCATCGGTGGCGAGGGGGTTCGAAGGGCAGATGAGCACCTGCGGATCGGTGAGGTACTCCGGGTACACGGATTCGAAGGCGAACATGAAGTTGAGGTTGTCGTCCCCGTTTTCGCAGCCCGCGGCGGCGAGGTTTGCCACGGTTCCAAACGCGTCGTCCAGGTCGATGGCCGGGAAGCGGCGATTCTCGCCGGAATACATCTTGAGAACCAGAGCGAGCTGCTTGAGATTGCTTTGGCAGGCGGCGCGCCGCGCGGCTTCCCGGGCTCGGGAGAGAGCGGGCAACAGGATGGATGCGAGGACGCCGATGATGGCGATGACCACCAGCAGCTCGATGAGCGTGAACCCCCCGGTGCGTTTCATGGTACGGGCCTCCGTTGTTCTGTATGGGAACCGTTTGTTAAGTATACTAAACTCGGGCCCGCAAAAAGTCAATACCCCACCCGTGCCGCAGTAGAAATGGGTCTACGATGCCCGCTTCGGAAGGGAAAGAAAGAGGAGGGATGCCGCTATTGGAAAATCAGCGCGGGAGGAACTCGAGGGCCGTCTCGAAGACCCA
>CAYVOE010000186.1:0-9537 GCA_964452795.1 uncultured Nitrospiraceae bacterium | reverse complement strand
ATACATGATTTAGCCCAGGGTCAGCGAGCGACAGCGAGCGCCACCCTGGGGTAAGGCCCCACCACCCCCCCGTCTTTTCCCCGAAGGGGATACATACGTAGAGATACCGGCTGGCAATAGGAGGAGATCGTCCCGCCACCGGAGTCCACCTCACGGATGGTAGGACTGCGAGAAGTGTGCGCGATAGGTTCATACGGGGAGCGCCACCCGCCGTAAGACTGCGGGGACTGCGCTCAACGGGACGGTGAGCCTGCCCCTACCCGTCATTGCGAGGAGCGGCCCTCCTGTGCAAGTGACTACGAGGGGCGGGGTTACGTCGGCTTGGCCTGCACTGTCTGTGGGCGCCCCGGCAGAGCGACGCGGCAATCTTTACCTATGGGACGACTCTGACTTCGCGGACAGGGAGCACTGGCTCATGTGAGATTGCCGCGTCGCTTATGTGTGGGCGCTCAGGGGTGACCCGGGGAGCGGGTGTATCCACCGGCGCCTCGGGAGGTCGTGTACCGGGGGTCCGCTCCTACTCCGAAAATGCGGCTTGAACCTGCGAGAACTGCTGGTACTGCGGCGCTACGTGAAGCGTTTTCATTCATCATGGCGGCCGCGCAAGCGGCTTGGGGGCTCGCAATGACGGGGAGGTGGAACCATGTGAAGCCGTCGAGCGCAATCCTCGTCGTCCTATGATCGGTGGGGCGGATGTCGCTCCCGAAACGGTCCCGTCCGATGGTTAACCTGTGTTTCTACGTATGTATCCCCTTCGGGGAATTGCCACAGTCGGTAGGCTACACCGGGACGGTCACGTGGTATGCCGGGCCGACTCGCTGCGTATGTATCCCCTTCGGGAAATTGCCCGGGCAGCCGGCGCGGGCAAATTCAAAGGCCGCTCCTCCTGCGCGAAAAGGCGCTCCCAAATGGGCTTGCAGGCGCTCGCGACAACACAAAAGACGGCGGAGGCGAAAGGAATCTTCCGCCTCCGCCGCGCGTCGGTTTGGCTCCCTCTTACAGTCCCTGCAGGCAGGCCATCATGGGGCTCATGGGCCAGTCGTCGGGGTAGCGCACGAACTCGACATGACCGTCCATGTACAATACATTCGACCCGCCGGGGATGTGGTTGAACTCCTGGCCCACGTCGCTGCTGACCCAGTCGTTCATCACGAAGAGGGTGCTCTGGGCCATGGCGCCGGCGGCGGGATTGTTGATGTCGGTGATCATGAACCGCTCGATCCCCTCCTTCAGCCGCACGATGGTCCGGTTGCCGAATCCCGGAAGGTCGATGCTGATATCGGCATCGATGGCCCGAAGATCGATGGCCGTGCCCGCCGGGTTCATCCCTTTGAGGACGTTGCCCTGGGCCCCGAGCATGGTGGCCGCGGCCGGGCCGCCGGGCACCGAGAGCAGGCCGTTGATGTCCATGGGCTCCACCGGTCCGCTGTACTCGGTCCACGGGTAGTTCGTCACCCAGCCGACGTAGAGATAGCTCATGGTGCCGGTGTCGGGCTCGCAGGGGTAGAACTTGTTGGGGTCGCTGAGCTGGGTGGGCTGAAAGCTCGTGCCCGTCCACCACTGCAGGAGGCCTTCGTTCTCGACCCGCCGGTAGACCTCGGCGGGGTCGTTGCCCGTCGTGGCCGAGGGACACAGCGAGATGCCGGGGTCGGTCATGTATTCCGGGTACAGCATCAGGTGGTTGACCACCCAGTCGCCGGCCCAGCCGTGGTTGTTATCCTGCGCACCGATCTCGCCGTAACAGTTGTAGAGCTTGTTGGTCGGATACTTGCCGCGCGATTCGCCCGCGTACATCTTGAAGATGAGTCCGTACTGTTTGAGATTGTTCTGACACACCGCGCGGTTCGCCGCTTCCCGGGCCCGGGCCAGGGCCGGGAGCAGGATGGCCGCCAGAATCCCAATGATGGCGATGACTACCAGGAGTTCGATCAATGTGAAGCCGCGATGCCTCATTGTCACTACCTCCCTCTGTATGGATCACCCATGCATCACCCAACATAAAAGGCAAGAGCGCACCGGGACCGAATTCGATCGCGGTCCTGCTCGGACGACCTGTCTCGCATCAAACCAGGAACTGTTAGAAAGGCAAACCGAACCAGTGTGTCTCACCGCCAGTATAGCACGAGGTGCGAGCTTCGCAATCCGACCTCGTAAAGACGGTTGAATCGGTGTCGGCCCCGGAGCTAGATTCCAGAGGGCCGGCACAGGGGGCGGCCGGGCGACCCGATCCGCCCCGCAAGTCCGGCACATTCAGGGGAGGACGGGAAGATGGGCGCCATCGAGTTCGGAGTCAACCTCGAGTTCGTTCGTCACGAAGACAAGCCCTTCGAATGGGGCGTCGAGAAGGCCGCGGAACTGGGCTACGCCTGCGTCGAACCCATGGTCCACCTCGGCCGCGAACTCCTCAGCGAGGCCGGGTACTTCCACAGCGTCTCCATGTTCGACGACCCCCTCCGGGTCCGCCGGGCCTGCGAGGCCGCGGGCGTGAAGCCTTCCGGACTCTCCGCCCACACGCCCCTCTGCAAGCCCGAGATCGGCACCGAATACCTCAAGCAGGCCATCCGCTTCGCCGCCGAATGCGGCGCCCCCGTGGTCAACACCGATGAAGGCCCCAAGCCCCGGTGGACCACCGAAGAAGAGGATTTCTGCCTCATGCGGTACGTCCTGCACGAAGCCGCCCAGGTCGCCGAGCCCCGGGGCATCCTCATCGGTCTCGAGCCGCACCAGCAATACAGCCGCGACCCCGACGGCCTCGACCGCATCCACGCCCTCGTCGACAGCCCCGCCATCGGCATCAACTTCGACACCGGCAACAGCTACCTCTGCGGCCACGACCCCTACGCCTGGCTCGAGCGCGTCCGCGACCGCCTGGTCCACCTCCACGCCAAGGACATCTCCCTTGGCCAGTCCGAATCCGAGCGCGGAAAAGTCACCGGCACCCCCGTCGGCTGCGCCTGCGGCGAAGGCGTCATCGACTGGAAACGCGTCATCGACATCTGCCGCACCGCCCCCCGCGACATCGTCCTCAGCGTCGAATGCGGCACCGTAGACCAGGCCGCGCGGAGTATTGAGCACCTGAGAGCGCTAATATAGCTCGTGTAAGACTACTGAGTCTGGACTCGCCTTTGGGCGAACACCCCGATTCATATCCTGAATACCCCCTCACGGGGCGATCAATGGGCCGTCTCGGCCAAGCTGGGGATCTGTCTTGGCCGGGACGGCCAAGACAAAATACGTCTCGTTTGTCTCGGGTGGGCCGCCCGGGCCCCGCGCCCGGTTCAAAACTTGACACTTCCGAATTCATGGGTTACAATTCCCGCGCTTTGAACGACTGCCGGATGGCCAAATGGTAAGGCACCGCGCTCTGGACGCGGGGATTCTAGGTTCGAGTCCTAGTCCGGCAACCAGACCTTATCCCGGCCGGATGGCTGGAATGAGATATGCGGCCCGTTCATCTAGGGGTCTAGGATGCGGGATTCTCAGTCCCGTCACAGGGGTTCGAATCCCCTACGGGCTGCCACTAGCAGCACAAGGACTTAGGAAGGCTCATTCGCCATTCCTAAGTCCTTTTTCTTTTTCCTGTGTTACTGGTGGGCCAATAGCGTAGCGGCCCCGGGGTGCTTTGGCCCGGCGGAAGGGACGCCGGTTCAGGTCTCTCCGGCCCGCAGGCCGTCGAAGACGCGTTCTTCGCCGCCGCGGTAGAGGAGGGCGTCGTCCACCTTCAGCGTGTCTTCCACGGACAGGGGGACGAACCGGCCTTCGCCTCGGACGTGCACCACGCCCGCCTCGTCTTCGATCCAGCCTCTCACCTGGACCAGCCGCTTGGTGCCCTTCACCACCTCGCCGCAGACCGTCATTTCGCGGTCGCCGGGCACGGGCTTCACGTACCGGACGTTTAACTCGGCGGTGTAGCACATGCGGTGGATCACCCGCGACGCCGCCCAACCCATGCATTCGTCGAGCACCGCCGCCACCACGCCGCCGTGGACGACGTTGGCGTAGCCCTGGTGGTGCACCTCCGGCCGCAGCCGGGCCTTTACCACTCCGTCCTCCACGAAAAACCGGGTCCGCAGCCCCGCCGGGTTGTCTTCGCCGCACACGAAACAGGATTTCGAGTTGGGCAGATAGGTCTTGCCGTTGTCGTTCATGTCCCCCGTCTACTCGCAGTTCTCTCGGTTGTTGATGTCGCACGCGGCGCCGTCTTTCGAGCCTTTCCGCGTGACAATGGCCGAGAGAGTATAGCGATTTCGGGCCACCCAACGGTAGACCGGCGGCGCCAGGTGCCGGATCAGCGGCAGCTCGAGGAACCACGCCAGCCAGCGCCAGCCCCGCATCCGCCGGAGGATGTGGGGGAGGGCGTCCGTCCCCGAGAGGACCTCGCCCGTCGGGGTCACGAACTGCATGGCCTCCATGCACTGGGCCTGGGGCATCTCCGGAAAACGGGTCGACCGTTCCGGGTCCTGGCAGGGCATCAGCTCGATGGTCCCCGGAACCATGGCCTTCTTCACCCAGCGCACCGCGCGCTGGCATATGGGACATTCCCCGTCGTAAATCAATACGCCGGAAGCGAGGTGTGTGTTCATGGCAGGCCTTTCCCGGGCCGGAAGGTTCGGCGGGTTTGCCGGCGAAAACGGAGGCGTTCGATCCGTCTTGCCGGTCCTCTGTGGCCGAGGGCCGATTAACTGAATCGTACCACAGGGCGGTGAAGGAGGATCGGCCAGGCTCGACGCGAAGCGGAAACTCCAGGCAGCCGGAGGCTCCGCTGCGCCGCAAGACAGTCTGTACGGTGCTAATAAAAATGTGTAAAATGCAACAAAATACTCGAAAAGCATACGATGAATCGGCCCGGAAGCCGGGATTTCGGCGATTCCTCGGCCCTGTCCCGGCGCGGCGGCCATCGACAACCCTCGGTCGGCGGGGTATAATGACGGCGTCATCGGCCTTCGGCCGGCCCGGGCCTTCTTGTAGTCGACGCGGCATCGCCTTTCCCACCGACCCGAGACGTTGCGCGGCGAGGTGCCGTTGCCGGGCGGGCGAGAGGACGGATGAATTCCGGGGCCGCTTTCGCGTCTGGAACGTGTAGTCCCGCGTTTTTTCGCCTGTCGGCACGCGCCGGGTCCCCGGAGGTCTCCGCTCGTTGATACGGGGTCTTGTGGACGGGGGCAGGGAGACGGGATTGACGGCAACACACGCTTGCGGCGAGGCCTTGCGCGTTCCGCGCCGGAGGTTTTTCCCCCCGGAGTTGGCGCGTTTTCGCCGCAGGGGACCGCTACAACAGGGTACTGCCATGCACCAACTCGAGTTTTCGTGGAAGGATGAGCACGCGCTGACTCGTGCGCTCGAGCGGCTCATCGGCCACCGCGTCACCCTCGTGGTGACGGATAACACGTCCACCATGATGACCGTCCGCCGCGAAAAGCGCAGCGGCGATGTCCGTTTACGGCTCCACCGCATGTTCCTGACGGCCGATCCCAAGGTCATCCGGGCCCTGGGGGACTGGGTTCAGAAGCCCCGTTGCAAGGCCTCGGGCGAGGTGATCGACGAATTCATCCGCCAGCACCGCTACATGATCCGCAGCCGTCGCGAAGGACGGCTGGTTACCGAGGGGCTGTTCCACGACCTGCAGCGGCTCTACAACGAGGTGAATCGGCTGCACTTCGGGAACGAGGTCCGGGCGCGCATCACCTGGGGCCGCATGCCGCCCAGCCGCCGTCGCCGGTCGATCCGTTTCGGCAGCTACACGGTGGAAGACAACCTCATCCGCATTCATCCCCTGCTCGACCAGGATTTCGTACCTCGATACTTCGTTCGCTACATCGTGTTCCACGAGATGCTCCACGCCCATTTGGGGGTCAAGGAGGCTTCGAACGGGCGCCGCTGCGTCCACACCCGCGAGTTCCGGGAGCGCGAATGCGCCTATCCGGGGTATGAGGAAGCCCTGGCCTGGCAGAACAACCCGGCCAACCTCCGTAAGCTCCTGCGCTGACGGCCCGGAGTCCGGCGGACCGCCCGCTTCGGTCCGGGGAAGGCGCTGAACTCGCCCGGCGGGAGAAACACGCTGCACCGGGCTAGAAAAAGTGTGATGTTTGCGAATCTGAGCGGTAAGATAGATCGAGGCACCCGGTTCCCGGCGTCGAGAACGGCGCCGGAAGAGCGGGCCCGCGGGACGGCGCGGTGAGCACGGATTCTCGAACCGACGAGGTTCTGATGGAAGAGCTCTGTGCCGGCGACAAGTCCGCGCTGGAGGTCCTGGTACGTCGGTACCAGAACGACATTTTCCGGTTTTGTCTCCACTACTTGCGGGAAGTGGAACGGGCCAAGGAACTGTCGCAAGAGACCTTCCTGCGCGTATACATGGCCCGGGGCCGCTTCGACGGGACACGAAAGTTTAAGCCGTGGGTATTGTGCATCGCGCGCAACCTGTGTCTGAACGACCTCAAGCGCAAGAAAGCGGTGCCCATGGAGTCGCTCGAGGAATACGCCAGCTCGGCCCGGGAAGACACGGGGGAACTGATGCCCTCGTCGTCGGACGGGCCCGACGAGGTCCTCATGACTGCGGAGCGGCGGCATATGCTGGCGCGCATCCTCGAGGATCTCGACGCCGAGTCGCGGGAGATTTTGATCCTCCGCTACTTCCAGCGGATGTCGGCGCGTGACATTGCGGACACCATCGGAAGCTCGGAGGGCGCCGTTCGGACCCGACTGCACCGGTTGCTGAAGGGGCTGCGGAAGAAGTATCTGAGCTGCAAGGACCAGTTGTGAGTTACAGCCACTGCGAAGAATGCCAGGACGGGCTCCCCGGCCTCCTGGAGGGCGACCTGGGGGCGGCGGAGGCCGAGCGGATCCGCGCCCACCTGGAGATCTGCCCCGAGTGCCGCCGCGAATACGAGTGGCTGGCCGGCGCCGTGGCCGATCTCGAGGTCCTGGGCGACGACATTCTTCGCAACGCGCCCACGGTCGATCTGGTTGACGCCGTCATGCGCGACGTCGAGGAGTTCGACCGGGCGGCGGCTCCGGAACCCCTGGTGCGGCCGCGACGGCGCCCGTGGGCGGTGGCCGGTCCCGTCCTGGCGGCGGCCGCGGCGCTGGCCTTGTTTGCGTGGGTCCTGTTGCGCGAGCGACCGGATTCGCCCCCGGCAACCCCGCCGACCGGACCCCAAATCGCCCAGGCGCCCGACGAGAGTCCCGTGGCGCCCCGGCCGGTGGAGACCCGTTCCCCCCGCCGACGCTGGGAAACGCCCCGCGCTTCCGACCGCGTCATCGAAATTATTGAAGCCCAGCGGCTCCCGGCCCGCCGGGAACTCGCCGCCACGAATCCGCCCGATTTGGAAGAGCGGCTCACCGTGAACGACATCGTTCAGGAGCGGCGCCGGGCGGTGAGCGACCGCGAGGCCTGGACCCGCCTGGTCCAGTGGGCCACCCTGTCGCCCGAAGACGCCCGCCGCATCGCCTCGAATCCCGAGGCGGCTCCCGGGGCCATCGTGGCCGCCGCCGAATCCCTGGCGCCCGACGAGGCGGAGCTCTACCTGCTGTCGGCCATCGGTCGTCACCCGGAAGATCCGCAATTGCGAATGGCCCTGGCCCGCGAACAGGCCTTTACGAGCCCGCCGGTCGAGGCCCAGCCGGGCGCCGCGGCCGCTGCGCCTGCGGAAGATCCCACGAAAGCGCTGCTCCCCCTGCGGGACCTCAAAGAGCTCGATCCGGAGAACGCCCTTCCGTATTACATGGAAGCGGAGCTGTTGCTGCGCAACGGCGACGTGGCCGCCGCGCTCCAGGCCCTGGCGGACGCCGCCCTCCATACCGCCGCGAACCCGTATACCCTCGAGGCGGCCCAGAACCGGGAGCAGGCCCTCATCGCGAGCGGCATGGACCCCGAG
This sequence comes from uncultured Nitrospiraceae bacterium, assembly GCA_964452795.1. Classification (GTDB taxonomy): domain Bacteria; phylum Hydrogenedentota; class Hydrogenedentia; order Hydrogenedentales; family SLHB01; genus CAYVOE01. Next base: position 1,660 of record CAYVOE010000186.1, on the reverse strand, counting down.
TCGGCCCGGCTCCTGGCGGCCCTCACCGCCGGCACTGAGGAATACGAATTTCTCTACAACCTTGGGAACGACCTGCTGGAATACGGCCGGGCCTACGTCCAGGAGGGTTTCCTCGAGGAGGCCCGCGCGATTTTTGAAGGCGTCCACACCTTCGGCGACCAGGTGGAGAATTCGGCCGCTTTTTCGCGGGAACAGCTCGCGGGCCTGGAACTCCAGCTCGACGCGCAGACGGAGCTTCAAAGCCTCTATCAGGCCCTGGGGGCTCAGGAGGCCCTGGATCAGCTTTATCAACAGACGGAGGCCCTTTGGACCGGCATCGAGAACATCAGCCGCTTCTTCGAGAGCCTCAATTCCTGGGTTATGAACGAAGACGTTCTCTGGACATTCATCGCCGATACGGTTCTCCAGAGCGGCGACCTCAGCTTGCAGGGGATCTTTCCATCCAACTGACGGCATCGGGGACGGGGCTTGAAGGCATGGGACCGAGAACGGAAGCCGGGGCGGCGATCGCCCGAAAAATACTTGCGTTACAAGAGAAAATAGTACACAATGTGTCAGGTTGCTCCTTCCCGGGGACCACTGTCCCTTGGGGTTTTTGGGCAATACAACACCAAGTATAGGTACGTGGAAGGAGAAGGGAGGTGAATACGCCAATGAAGCATGTGAAAGCGCTGTCCAGTGAGAAGCCCGCGTCTGCGGATTACACCGCGTGGGTCGAAGCCAAGAATGTGTTCGGCAAGCTGCCCTTGACGGGTGAGCAGGCCCTGTGGGTCAACGCGGAAGTTGACCACCTGCTCCAGAAGTAAGCCCGCCCGTTGAAGTCGATGCGGGAGAAGGCCTTGTACCGGGAGCGCGGTCTCCCGGCGGCGCGCCCCTTCCGCTCACGAGATGGCCACAGCAGGAGGTGACGCGGCGAGCCGCCTTTTCGGAGGTCCGGCCCCGCCGAGTCGCAACCCTATTAAAGGAAAGGTCGACATGAAGCACCTCAAGACGCTCAGCGCGCACGATGCGCCGCGCCGTGCCAGTGTCATCGATTGGTTCCTGCCGCCCTTGAACGGGCAGAAGAAGGAAACCAACGTGAACGGCGTCGACGCGTATGACGCTTACGCGAATGACCTCTGGTTCAGCTTTGGTTCCCTCGACTACGAGGATATTTTTTAGTTTCTGAACCGCAACCTTCGCCCGTCGAGCAGGCAGGGCCTGTGGCCGGGGTAGGAAGGCATGCGGGCTTCCAACACGAAGGATGACAGCCCGATGAAGCATCTTGGCTCCGTTTCGAAGAAGCCGGCCCTCGCCGGTAGCATCATCGACAGCATCAGCGGCCCCTGGGGATGGGGACCCGCGTTCTGGACGCCGGCCGTGTTCGGTTTCCAGATCAACGAGCTCGGCGACCTTGTCTACAAGTGGTCCGGCAAGGCTTCCGACATCGTCCAGCCCGAATAACGCAGCGACGCCGGTCTTCGGACCGGTGTTGTCTTCGCGATACTTCGCAAAGACGCGGGCCGCATCATTGAGACGCGGCCCGCGAGCTTTTTTTCGGCGCCCTTTTGCTCCGCCCGCGGTTGACGCCTCCCGTTCGCAGCGCTACACTCGCCCAATGGCGGCACGGCTACGAGTCCGCACAACCGTGGGAGAGGACGGACGATGGACATGAACCGAG
>CAYVOE010000185.1:9313-9546 GCA_964452795.1 uncultured Nitrospiraceae bacterium | reverse complement strand
CCAGCGGTTGTTCACGTAGTACATGCCGCAACGCTCGGCTTCGCGGGCGATGGGCTCCTGGGCCTGCTTCTTGGTGCCCACGAAAAGGAGGGTGCCGCCCGAGGCCACGGTGTCGCGCACGAAATTGTAGGCCTTGTCGAGCTGCTGGGCGGTCTTCTTGAGGTCGATGATGTAGATGCCGTTGCGCTGGCCGAAGATGTAACGAGCCATCTTCGGGTTCCAACGGCGGGTCT
>CAYVOE010000185.1:0-9303 GCA_964452795.1 uncultured Nitrospiraceae bacterium | reverse complement strand
GGGTCTGGTGCCCGAAGTGGATCCCCGCTTCGAGCAGGTCACGCATCGTGACGGTAGCCATGGATCTCTCCTCTTTCGGTTTTACCTCGGGGCCCGCGACGGCCGACCCGGCATTCCCGCCGGGCACCCGGACCGCTGCGTAGACACAGGTCTCCAGCCCCTGTGAAGTTGGGACAGCCCGGAACTTTAACACAGGAGCCCCCACCCAGGCAAACTCCCGGCGATCCGCGCGGCGCCGTTGGGAGAGACGGGCGCCGGGGAGTATACTGCGGCAGGCAATCAAGGCGGGTTCCCAATCAAGGTCGAGGTGACACAATGAGCCTGAAAATGGTCCGGTTCCTCGAGACTCGCTTCGGAAATTGTGCGGGCCACGCCGTGCTGGGCCTGTTGGGCGGTCTTGTGCTCCCTCCCGTGCTCCTCTTCGCGGGGCGACCGACCGGCATCATGATCGAGCTAATCAACGCGTTTCCCACGGGGTCCATGGCGATCTTCACGATCGAAGGGACGGCGGCGTTCTGCGGGGCCGTCCTGGGCGTGATGCGGGGCAGCCGGCTCGGCCCGGGCGGGAACGCGCTGGTGGGACTGGCCGCGGGGGCGATCCTGTCGGGCGCGTGGACGGCCCTGGGGATCTACGACATGATGCTCGCCGAGGTTTCGACGCCGCAGGCTGTCTTCACCGCCTGCGCCATTACCACGACGATCTGCGGGTTCATAGGGCTCATCATGGGCTACGTCAATCTTCAGACGCAGGAGCAGGAAGCGGACCTCGCCCTCGATGTCATCCGGCGAAAGAGCAGGCCCCGCCTGCGCTGACCCGCGAAACAGGGTATAATGCGCGCCCGAACCCGTCCGGAACCCCTCGCCCGGTGAATCCCGGTTAGACGAAGGAGCAGAGTATGCTGAGACGCCGTCTCGCCTTGATGGTCCTGTTGTGTGTCGTGCCCCTGGGAATCGGCGCCGAAACGCCGGAAACCAACGGGCTGGTGATCCTGCTGACGGACTACGGGACCGACTCGATTTACGTGGGCATCCTCAAGGGGGCCATGTATTCGCGGTCGACGGAGCTGAAGATCGACTCCATTACCAACGACGTGCCGCCCTTCGACGTCGAGGCGGGCGCCCATCTCCTCCTCGAGGGCGTGCAGACCTATCCGCCGGGCACCGTGTTCTGCTGCGTGGTCGATCCCGGCGTGGGCACGTCGCGGAAGCCCATCGTCCTGGCCACCGAGAACGGGTGGTACTTCGTGGCGCCGGACAACGGGCTGCTGACCGGGGTGGCGGCGCGGTACGGGGTCGCCGAGATCCGGCAGATCACGAACGAGTCGCTCGGGCATCCGGGCGCTCGGTCCACCACCTTCCACGGGCGCGACACGTTTGGTCCCGTGGCGGCGGCCCTTGCCGCGGGGGCGCGCCTCGAGGACGTGGGTCCGAAGATGGAGGACATGGTCAAGATCGACCTCCCGGAGAGTCGCGTCGAGGACGGCGCCGCTCGCGGCCGGGTGATCCGGGTGGACGTCTACGGCAACCTGGTGACGAACATCCGGGCCGAAGCCCTCGATGAACTGGGCATCGGCCGAGGAGACGGCGTGGACATCGTCATCGGCGACGACCGGTACTCGGCGCCCTATGTGAAGACCTACGGCGAGGTGCCGCCCGGCGACCGCCTGGTCGTGATCCAGAGCTCCGGCTACGTGGAGCTGGCGGCCAACATGGACCGCCTCGCCGAGATCCTCGGAGAAGGGCTCCACGCCGAGGTGACGCTGAGAAAGGCGGAGTCGGCCCGTTGAAGGCGGTCCTGCACGACCTGTACGACCGGATGGCGGCCCACTACGGGCCCACCCGCTGGTGGCCCGGCGACACGCCCTTCGAGATCGCCGTGGGCGCCATCCTCACGCAGAACGCGGCGTGGAGCAACGTCACGCGGGCCATCGACAACCTGAAGCGGGCGCGCCTGTTAAATCCTCGGCGGATCCTGGCCTGTCCCGACGAGACGCTGGAAGAGGCCCTGCGGCCGTCGGGGTATTTCCGGGTGAAGGCGCGTCGGGTGCGGGGATTCTGCGCCTACCTCGTCGAGCGATACGGGGGCAGCATGGCGCGCCTGGCCCGGCGGCCCCTCGAGGAGCTGCGTCCGGAACTGCTGGCGGTTCCCGGAATCGGTCCCGAGACGGCCGACGACATCCTGCTCTATGCCTGCCACAAGCCGGTGTTCGTGGTGGATGCCTATACGCAGCGCATCCTGCATCGGCACGGGATCATCGAAGCCCCGATCAAGTACGAGCCCCTCCGTCGGCTCTTTGAAGACCACCTCGAACCCGACGTGTCGATGTACAAGGAGTACCACGGCCTCATCGTGTACACCGGCAAGGATTTCTGCCGGGCCCGGCCCCGGTGCGAGGGCTGTCCGCTCGAGCCGCTGCTGCGTCCGGACGAGCCGCGCCCGCTGTAACTCACTTCGCGTGTTCAGCCATGTATTCGGCGCTGATGCGGATGCTTTCCAACGGATCCCGCTCGCAGGTGTCCTGTTCGACGATGTACCACTCGACGCCGGCGGCTTTGCCCGCTTCGAATACGGCGGGCATGTCGATGATGCCGCGTCCGACCTCGGCGAAGGTGTGGGGCTCGGTGGCGGTCATATCTTTGACGTGGAGCAGGGGACAGCGGCCGCGGTACTTGCGGATGTAATCGACGGGGTCGGGTCCGCCGGCCCGGATCCAGTACACGTCCAGCTCGGCGGCCAGGTGCTTGGGATCGCTTTCCGACATAATGATGTCGAAGGCGAACCGGCCGTCGTAGGCGACGAACTCGTGGTCGTGATTGTGGTAGCACAACTGGAACCCGTCCGACTTGAGGTTGGCGCCGGCCCGGTCGGCTCGCCGGGCCATGTCGATCCAGTCCGCCGCGCTGTCGGCCTTCCACGAGAACACCAGGTAGCGGACGCCGAAGGTCCGTGCGGCGTCCACGACGGATGCCGGGTCGCGCAGCAGCTCATTGAAGTCGATGTGGCTGCTGACGGGGGTCAGGCCCGCCTTGTCGAGCATTTCCTTGAACGCGCGGGGGGACCGGCCGGCGGTGCCCGCCGTTTCCACAAAGTCGTAGCCCGCCTTCTTCACGGCCTTCAGCGTGTCCTCGGGGGCTTTTTCGAGGGCCTCGCGAACCGTGTAGAGCTGCAGCGCATAAGGTAAATTGGCCATGGCATCGGGTCCCTTTCTTCGTTCAGGAGAGGTGTTCGCGGAGGAAGGCATAGCTGGCCCGGGCGCTCTCGATGGGGTCGCCCTCGCAGGTGTCCTGTTCATACACGTACCACTCGACGCCGGCCTCGCGGGCCGCACGGAACACGTCGGGCCAGTCCAGGACGCCGCGGCCCAGCTCGGTGAAGCGAACGCGGCCGGGCGCGCTGTCCGCGGCCAGGTCCTTGACGTGTATGACCGGGCATCGGCCCGAGTACTTGCGCAGGTACGCCCCGGGGCTTTGGCCGCCGACCTGGACCCAGGCCGTGTCGATCTCGCAGTAGAGGTGGCGCGGATTGGTCTCGGAGAAAAGGATGTCGAGCCGGAGATCTCCGTCTTCCTCGAAGGGGGCGAACTCGAAATCGTGGTTGTGATAGGAGAAGCGGATCCCATGTTCGCGGAGCCGGGCGCCCAGTCGGTCCAGTCGAACGGCGCCGCGCCGCCAGGCCTCGAGCGTATCGCGGTTGTCCGCCATCATGGAGCCGACGGCCAGATCCGTGACGCCGATGGCGGTCCAGTGCTCGAGGGCCCCCTTAAAATCCTGTTCAAAGGCCTCGACCGAGATGTGGCCGGCCACGGCCTTCAAGCCGGCCGCGTCGAGGGCGGCGCGGATTTCCGCTGCCGGAAGGTCGGGCATGCCGCTCCACTGGACGTATTCGAAGCCGGTGTCGCGGGCGCGGCGGAGGGTGTCGGCGAGGTTCTTCTTCGCCGGTTCGCGGAGCGTGAAGAGTTGCAGGGCGATGCCGGGTCCGTTCATGGTGCTCCCCCCGTAGGTCATGCGGGCCGTCACGTTCTATAGCAGCAGGAATCTCACGATGAGCGCCGCCAGCAGCAGGGTCGCCGCCCCCAAAGCGAGCTGAGGTCCTCGCCCTTGCATCGGGCCCGGCGTACTCGCGGGCGCTCCGTCCGGTGCGGATGCCGCTTCCGCGACACTCGACCCCATCGGCGCCGAGGAGGCAGCTCCGTCGGCGGTCGATTCGAGCCGGGCCGCCATCTCCCAGGCGCGCCGGGCGAACTCGTACTCCCCTTCGGGCACCCAATTCTGGGGTACCCAGTACTGGGACCCTACCAGGCGCAGGTCCATCCCCTCAAAACCTTCCTTGATCCGTTCCTCGTGGTGTCGGGGCTCTTCGGGGCGCGGCTCGCGGAGCAACTCGCTCGTGTCGTAATACTCGGGAAACTTGGGGGGCGCCCACGGCGTGTCGGGCCACACGCACAGCTTCTTGTCGTCGCTGCGCTGTTCGTCGATGAAGCCGTAGACCAGGCGTCCGCCCCTCAGGCGGATCTCCTGAGGGAGCCGGGGCTCCTCGGCGGGCGGTGGTGCGTCCTGCGCCAGAAACGCCGCCGCTATGAAGACAATCGCACCCATCACGGCCCACAGTATAGGCGCCGCCTTGGCACTACACAAGACGGGGACGGCCCGCGTGGCGACCGACGCCGATTCGCTTCGAGTCGGGTGAGGGGCCGGTCGATGCCGAGCGTATTCAGTCGTCTTCTACGCGGGGGAGCCAGGGACGACCGGTGGCGGCCCGCAGTTCGTGGGCGTTCCAGGTATCGACGCAAGAGGGCCGGGTCGGGTTGGGCGCGCAGAGGTAGACCTCGTGCTCGGGACGGGCGACGACCCGCAGACCCGTCGAGCGGATGAGCGCTTCGACGCAGGCGCGGTTGGGGGCCCACCAGTTGGTCGGATCGCCGGCGAGGCGGTGCTCGATGAAGGCCATGCGGGGCCACCCGGGATCGCGCATCACGGCGCGGTCGTCGAGCGAGTAGTCGATGGCGGGCTCGAGGATGTCGTCGCCGGGCATCTCGAGCGTCTGGAATACGGCAAGGCGCTCGACCTTGCGGGCCACGATGTCGAGGGCCAGGAGTGGATAGCGCAGGTGGTAGAACACGCCCATGAAAAGGACGAGGTCATAGGTCTCGTCCGTGTGGGCGAGGTCGTAGACCTGCATGCGGCGGAACTGTATGCCATCTTCCAGGCCATACACGGCGGCGGCCCAGCGGGCCTGGTCAAGGTAGCGCGGGTCGACGTCGATGGCGGTGACCCGGGCGCCGCGGCGGGCCAGCTCGAAGCTGTAGTAGCCCCCGTTGCACCCGATATCGAGGGCCTGCCAGCCGCGGAGGTTTTCCGGGATGTGGCCGGCGAGGGCGCGCCACTTGAACGAGGGAAAATCGCCCAGGGGATGGTCCGGCGCGGTGCGAACGCCTCCGGGCAGGTGCAGGTTGTGGAACCAGGGCCCGAGGGCCGCCGCCTGATTCGCGAGGTCGGCGGTCTCGGGGGCACGGCGAGGGCCTTTGGCCATGGCGGGCCTCCTCGGGGTCGGGCGTCAGCCGTTGACGACGTAGCCGCCGTTGGGATGAAGGGTCTGGCCCGAGATGTAGGAGCTGTCGTCCGAGGCGAGGAAGACGAAGCTCGGAGCCACCTCTTCCGGCTCGCCCGGCCGTTGCATGGGGACGTTCGAGCCGAAGGTCTTGACCTTCTCCTTGGGAAACGTGGCGGGGATGAGGGGCGTCCAGATGGGGCCCGGCGCCACCGCGTTGACCCGGATGCCCTTGTCGACGAGGCTGAGGGACAGGGACCGGGTGAATGCGACGATGGCGCCCTTGGTGGAGGAGTAGTCCAGCAGTTCCGGGCTGCCGCGGTAGGCGGTGATGGACGTGGTGTTGACGATGGCGCTGCCCTTGCTCAGGTGGGGCAGGGCCGCCTTGACCAGGAAGAACATGGAGAAGATGTTGGTGCGGAAGGTCTGGACGAGCTGTTTTTCGTCGATGGCCTCGATGCTTTCCTGGGGATACTGGACGGCGGCGTTGTTGACCAGCACGTCGAGGCGGCCGAGCTTGCCGACGGCCTGTTTCACCGCCCGCTGGCAGAAGGCCTCCCGGCCGATGTCGCCGGCGATCTTGATGCACCGCCCGCCGTGCTCCTCGACGCGGCGGACCGTCTCGTCGGCGTCCTCGTGTTCGTTGAGGTAGACGATGGCGACGTCGGCGCCCTCCTTGGCGAAGGCGATGGCCACGGCGCGGCCTATGCCGCTGTCTCCGCCCGTGATGAGGGCCGTCTTGCCTTCGAGCTTGCCGCTCCCGCGGTGGGCGCTGTCTTCGGCCTGAGGCCGGGGGCGCATTTCCGATTCGCGGCCGGGCTGGCGGCGCTGGGTCTGGGCGGGGCGGGTCTTTTTCTTCGTTGTCGGCTTGTTTTTGGTGGCCATAGGGCTTTCTCCTTATCAGGCGGGGGATTGGGACGGGGCTATTCGGTGGGCGGATTCCCGCGATCCGGCTCGGACGAGAGCCGTCCGGGGCCGGATCGCTGAAGAGGGAAAACGGGTACCGGACGAAGGCTTACGAACGATCGGCCGGTTCCGGGAGCTCGCTCGCTTCGAGGGCGCCGGGGGCGAACCGGCGGCGATCGCGGATCCATTCGAGGGCGCGTTCGCGTTCGTCGTCGGGCCGGTTCATCACGAAGGCGGCGACGAGGCGGTCTTCTTGGAGCCACCAGGCGCTGAAGGAGCCGTCGCCGATCTCGCCGCGGTACACCACGCGATTCGCTCCGTCGGTGTCTCCCCAGAATTCCCACGAGAGGTCGAAGACGTCGGAGAAGAAATAGGGGACGTGGCGGAAGGGGGCGCGGTGCCCCGTCATGTTGCGGGCGGCGCACCGGCCCTGCTCGACGGCGTTGTCCCAGTGTTCGACGCGGCGGCGCTTTTCAAAGAGCGGATCGGGGTACTCGGCGACGTCCCCGGCGGCGTAAACGCCCTCGATGCTGGTCTCGAGGAACTCGTTCACCACCACGCCCTCGCTGCAGACCACGGCGGTGTCGCGACAAACGTCGAGAGCCGGGAAGACGCCCACCCCCGCGACGACGAAGTCCACGGGCAACTCGTCGCCGGTGGTGAGCACGAGGCGATCGACGGCGTCGTCGCCTTTGAGGGCGGCCGCCCGCGATTGAGGAACGAGCCGAACGCCGCGGGCGCGGTAGTAGTCTTCGAAGTATGCGGCCATTTCCGGGGTGAACAGACGCGGCAGGAGGCGGTCGCTGTCGTAGACCAGGGTAACGTCAACCCCGCGCGCGGCCAGGGACGCGGCGACCTCCATGCCGATGTATCCGCCGCCGACGACCCCGGCCCGGCCGCCCCGTTCGGCGGCGGACCGGATGCTTTCGGCGTCGTGGAACCATCGGAGGTAGTACAGGCCTTCCAGATGGGTCCCCGGAATGGCGAGCCCCCGCACGCGCGAACCCGTCGCCAGCAGAAGCTTTTCGTAGGTGAAACTCTGGCCGGTGGCGCTCACCAGCCGCCGCTGACTGGGGAAAAACCGCCGGATGCGCGTCTTGAGCCACAGATCGATCCCGTGCTCGGTGTAGTAGCCGGGCTCGTTGATGTAGAGGCCGTCGCGCTCCTTCTTTCCGGTCAGAAAGCCCTTCGACAGGGGCGGCCGCTCGTAGGGCGGGAGGTCGTCGTCGGAGATCAGCACGACCTCTCCCGGTTGGGTTCCGTTCTTGATCAACTCCTGTACGGCGTATCCGCCGGCGACGCCGCCGCCGAGAATGACATATCGGTGTTCGGGCATGGCTCCTCACGCGTACTTCAATTCAAATCGGGACACTTCAGCGTTGTGCGGTCGACGCGGGCCACAGATCCGCGATTTCGTCCTGAAGCGTCAGCTTGATGCTGTCCACTTCCCCTTCCGAAACCTGGCGATGGATCACGCGGAACACGGCCCGCGTGGTGGCCTCGGGATCGAAGTCGACGGCGGACGGATCGGGCGTGACCTGAAGGTGATCGCGCACATGCTGAAGGAATTCCTGCAGGCTGCGAAGTTTGAGGGGAGTCTGGGCCGGCTTCCATCCCTCGTAGTAGATTCCTCGAACGATGAGCGGCAGTTGAGCGCCCAAGTGCGCGGCCTCGTCGACGGTGAGGCGGTCGCGCAGCGAATGGAGCACGGCCCGCAACGCCAGGTAGGCCTTTTGCTTGGAGTCGGTGCCCAATTCCTCCATGATCTGGTTGAGCCATTCATGGGTTTTCTGCAACGACGAATCGAATGCGGCCAATCCGGTTGAACTCATGTTGACGGTTCCTTTCTCCGTGGGAAGCGGCGTCTGCGCGGCCGGGCCGTTTCGAGGGCCACACCGCCGCGCCGAAGGGCCGCGCCCCTGTATCGCGGAAACGCGGCCTTGACCCGGACGACGATGCGTGGAGGGGCTCGTCCGGGAAGGCGAAAGGATGAGCGTTCAAATGGGGCTCGGACGGATGCACACGTCCGGCCTGTGGAGCGGGGAACTTCAAAGTCCCCGGTGGGGGTAACGGGGCCTGTCAAACGGCCTCCCGTCTTTATACACAACTGTATAGCACACCCAAGCGTTTTGGCAAGTCGACAGAGAATCGCCTTGGGGATACTTCGCGTCCTTTCCAAGCCAATTCACGCGCATTCGCCGGCGCGGGGCTGGGCGCGGAGCTCATCCACCCAGGTCGCGAGGCGTTCGGCCCGGTGCTCCGCCGTGTGGGCCGACAGCACCCGTCGGCGCGCCCGTTCGCCCATCTCTCGGCGCCGGTCGTCGTCCATGTTCTTCAGGCAGTCGAGCACTTCCCCGGGCGACTGCGCCACAAGGATTTCCTCGCCGACTCGAAAGAAGTCGTCGAGTCCCGTCCAGGAATCGCTGATGACGGGCACGCCGCAGGCGGCCGCCTCAAACAGCCGCACGCTGGGGGCATAGCCCGTGCGGATCATGTCGGCGCGGGTCACGTTCAGGGTAAAGCGCTGGCCGTTGTAGAAGGCGCGGTGCTCGGGCGGCGGCAGGTGCTCGATCCGTTCGACGGTGCGGGGCCAGTCTATGGACGGCGGATACTGGGGTCCGGCCACCGCGAACCGTCCCTCCGACCACTGGCGTGCCGGCTCGAGGAGGAGGGCGTCGAGGGTGGGCTGGCGGTCGTCGCTGTACGTGCCCAGGTATCCAAGGTCCCAGCGGATTTCTCCGGGCTCCGGATAGTACAGGTCGGGGTCCACGAGGCAATGAAAGGGCCGCGCCGCCGGCGAGCCGTAGACTTCCTCGATATGCCGAAGGACCGGCCCGCCCGTGAAGGAC
>CAYVOE010000184.1:0-9577 GCA_964452795.1 uncultured Nitrospiraceae bacterium | reverse complement strand
GTACTACAGCCTGCTGATCTTCCTCATCTGCATCGCCGTGATGGTGGCCGTCAGCTACCTCACCGCGGCACCGTCCGAGGAGAAGCTGCGCGGGCTTACCCGCGAGACCCTGACCGCGGAGCAGCGGGCCGAGTCGCGCCGGAGCTGGAACGGCTGGGATCTCGCCACGACCTTCGGCGTCATTGCGGCGATTCTCGTGGCCTACATCTATTTCAGCGGCTGACGGCGGAGTTCCGGCTGTACAAAGCTCCTCCAAACATGCTATCTCGGGGCGTTTGAACCGTATCCAAGGAAGTGCAATACGACATGGCAACGTTAGACCTGGCGAAAGTTGAATGGAACCTGACCGGATGGCGGCCGTATCAGTGGCAGGCCGTGAAGATGCTGGAGACCGGCTCCTTTGATGCGGCGGACGTGCCGACGATTCCCGCCCGCGTTCCCGGATCGGTGCAGCAGGCCCTGCTCGAAGCCGGTGTCCTCCCGGACTGGGATGCAGGCACAAACTCGCGTCTGTGGGAATGGGTCGAGCACCGGCACTGGCAGTTTCGCACCACCCTTCCCGGTTCCGCCCTGACGCCCGGCCGGCCCGCGGTGCTCGAAGCGCCGGGTCTGGACTACGGCGGATGGATCTTCCTCGACGGGGTCGAAGTGGGCCGGTTCGAAGGGGCCCTCATGTCCCACCGGTTCGACCTGACCCCCTTCGTGACGGATCGGTCGGAGCACGTCCTCGACATCCTCTTCGACGAGCCGCCCCACGAATACGGCTTCTGTGGGTTCACCTCTCGTTCACGCGTGTTCAAGCCGCGCTACACCTACGGCTGGGACTGGTGCCCGCGCTTCGTGCCCATCGGTGTGTGGGATCGCCTGACCCTGCTTACCGGCGCCGACGCGCTCCTGCGGGTGGAACGGGTCCGGACCGCCCTGGACGCCGACAACCGTCGTGGCACCGTCGACGTAGCGGTGGCCCTCGACGAGGGATGGCGCGACGACGGGGTCCGCTCCATCGAAGTAACCCTCGCCGACGATGACGGCAGGGCGTGCGCATCGAGCGTCCTCGAGCCCGAACAAGACGCTCTTCAGACCACCCTGGGTCCCCTCGACGTGGAACCCTGGTGGCCCAACGGGCTGGGCGCCGCGAAATGCTATACCCTGACGATCCGCGCCTTGGACGGCGAAGGCCGCGCTCGGGCGCAACGGACCCGGACCGTCGGATTCCGGCGTATCGAGTGGCAGGCCTGCGAGGGCGCTCCCGACGGCGCCGAACCGTGGATCTGCGTCGTCAACGGCCGGCCCGTGTTTCTCCAGGGGGTGAACTGGACCCCCATCCGCATGGCCTACATGGACACCTCGAAAAAGGAGTATCAACGCGCCGTGGGCCTCTACCGCGACATGGGCTGCAACTGCCTGCGCGTCTGGGGCGGCGCCATTCTCGAGACGGAGTCCTTCTACGAGGCCTGCGACCGCGCCGGGCTCCTGGTATGGCAGGAGTTCCCCCTGTCGTCGTCGTCCATGGACAACTGGCCGCCGGAGGACGAAACCGCCATCGCCCGCCTCGCCGAGATCGCCCGCACCTACATCGCCCGGCGGCACCACCACCCCAGCCTCTTTGTGTGGTGCGGCGGAAACGAGCTGCAAGGCGACGCGGAAGGCAATAAGTTTGGCCAGGGCCGGCCCGTCGGCTACGATCACCCCTGCATCGCCGCGCTGGCCGAGGTGGTTCGGCAGCACGACCCGGATCGGCGGTTCCTGCCGACCTCCGCGAGCGGACCCCGCGAGTTCGCCGACGAAGCGGAATACGGCCTCGGCGTGCATCACGACATCCACGGGCCCTGGGGCCTCCTGCCGGGGCAAAGCAAGGAAGGCTGGCGGCGCTATTGGGAGAAGGACGACGCCCTGTTCCGCTCGGAAGTGGGCGCACCTTCGGCGTCGCGCGTGGAGCTCATCCGGGCCTACAGCGCCGGGCTGCCCGTGTGGCCGCCGGAAGGCCCTTATTGGAAACATACCTCGAAATGGTGGAGCCAGTGGGACCGGTACCGCGAGGCCCTCGCAGACCTTCCCGAAGAGGAAGCGCTGGCGGCCTACGTCGAGGCCACCCGGCGCGACCAGGCCGAGCTTCTGACCATCGCCGCCCGCGCGTGCAAGGGGCGTTTCCCCCGGTGCGGCGGATTTCTCATTTGGATGGGCCACGACTGTTTCCCGTGCCTGGCCAACAACAGCCTGATCGAAATTGACCTGACCGTAAAGCCGGCGTACGCGGCGCTCCAGGCCGTGTTCCTCGGAGAAGCACACAACAAGGAGGTATCCGAATGATCGGCCTGATGCTAACGCTTGCGGCGACCCTGCAGGGGGCACCGCAGGATACCGAGTTTGATGTACCGGCGAACCTGCCGGACATACTCGGCGTAAACCACATCAATTCCCACTACAACTTTACCGAAAAGGATTTCATCAACGAGGGGGCGGACAAGATACTCGAGATGGGCAGCCGGGTGATCAAGGTCATCATCCGCGACAGCCTCGAAGGGTACTACAACCTCAACGTCACCTGGCCCGAGATCACCAGCCTCGTACAGGCGGCGGAGCTGCCCCCGTACCAGGAGCTCTTCGCCAAGCCCTTCTCGACCATCGTGCTCATGACCTTCGCCCCCGGCCACCCCATCCACTATTTCACCGAAGGCATCACGCCGGAGGACGAGCAGCGCGAACGCGACGTCTATTACGAATTCACCAAGTATCTGCTGACCAAGTACGCGGGCTCCGGCAAGACTTTCGTCCTCCAGAACTGGGAAGGCGACTGGGTGTTGACTCCGCCCAACCTGCCCCGCGACACCGAGCCCCCCGCCCAGGCCGTTGAAGGCATGATCAAATGGCTCAACGCGCGCCAGGACGGCGTGAACCGGGCCCGCGAAGAGGTCGGGATGAACGGCGTGCGCGTGTTCCACGCCGCCGAAGTGAACCTCGTCGAGAAGGCCATAAAAGGCCACGGCTGCGTGACCAACAGCGTGCTGCCCCACACGCGCTGCGACCTCTATTCCTACTCCGCCTACGACACCATGGCGCAGAACGAAGAGCTCTTCCGCAAGGCCCTTGCCCACCTCCAGGAGAAGGCCCCCGACAGCGAGCATTTCGGGAATCAGAACGTCTACATCGGCGAGTTCGGCTGGCCCGAGAGCCTGGTGACCGAGGAGCACCGCCTCGACATGGTGAAGTATTCCGTCGAGGCCGCCCTGGACTACGGCGCGCCCTACATCCTCTTCTGGGAACTCTACGACGACGGCCCCAAGGGCCCCATCGAGGGCAAGCCGAAGAACGAGGATTTCGTCGGCAACTGGCTGATCCGGCCCGACGGCACCTACAGCCCCGTGTGGGACTACTTCAAGGGGATCCTGGCCGAAGCGGAGAAGAAGGCGGCCGCGGCCGAGAAGCCTGCGGAGTAAGGCCGCCCATCGAATCGGTAATGCCGGAACCGCCGGGTCCCTTCGGATCCGGCGGTTCCTTGTTGATTGGGAGAGCCGATCAGTCGGCGGTGAGTTCGTAGGAGCCCTGGAGCGTCAGGGGCTGGACGCCCGCCAGCAGGAGCGACCACGACCACGTGCCGGTATAACGGTCCATGTACCCGTCGTCGTCCGAGTCCTCGCCGGCGCCGGCCAGCGACAACACGACGCACATCCCCGTGCCGCACCCGCCCGACAGCAGGGTAAGCGTGCCGTCGTCGGCCAGAATCCCGCCCACGTTGACCGTGCTCGGCGGCGGCGTGTCGGCCCATTCGGGAAGCTCGATGCACGAGTAGTCGACGACGACCGTGCCCTGGACGGCGTGGTCACCCGGGTATCCGGCGTTGAGATCCTGCGTGAGCGTAAGGGTCAGGGGGCACTTCACCACGTTCTGAGGCGCCTGAGGGTCGGTGGACTGGCCGCTCCAGGTGCCCGAATAGGAGCCGGTCGTGTCGAAGACGGGACGCGGCCACCCTTCCGGCGGCGGACACCCCGCCTGGGTGACTACAAGAAGGGCGGCCACCGGCCAAAGGCGCGAGAAACGGATCCTCATGGTCGTATCCTCCCGGGTTTGTGCTGCGTGTCGTCTCCTATACCCCCGACACCCCCGGCCGTTACATCGGCCCACCCCCGCCCCCGCTTGTCTGGAAATGCGTAGATGTGCGGGCGCGCCACGCGGAAGTCCATTTACAAGAAGCTTGGGAATGTGGTAAGGGACGGAACACTGGCAAACGAATTGCAGCCATCGAGCGGGAACCCGGATTTGTAATACGACCGTGCCATCGCAAGTCGCTGGGTAGAGCGGGGCAGTTGCCTTCCTGTGGGCGAGCGGGGAACGAAACGACACTCAATCACCACCGAATAGGGCACTTACGGGAGAGTTGCGATGCTGCCGCGTGTCACCGCGGTTCGCTTCGACAAAGTCATGGGATCCGGCCGGACGAAGCCCTGCCTGCTTACGGCGGCTTATCCGGATGGGGATGAGGTTGAAGTGGTAACCAAGTTCGCGGCCGGATGCGACACCGGTCTCCGGGCGCTCATGACGGAAGCCCTGACCGCGCTGCTCGCCATTGATCTGGGGCTGTTGGTGCCGGAACCCTTCCTTGTTCGGGTCGAAGCTGATTTCGCCGCATCCATTCCCGATCTTGAGGTACAATCTCGTGCGAGAGCAAGTGTTGGCTGGAATTACGGTTCAAAGAAGTTGCCGCCGGGTTTCAGCACGTACCCCGCGGGCAAACCGTTACCCCATACCCTGATTGCTACGGCGGCAGAAGTTCTTGCATTTGATGTGTTTACAGAAAACCCGGACCGGACGGTGCGCAACCCAAATCTGCTCCTGCGCGGCGAGGAAATCGCGATCTACGATCACGAACTGGCCTTCTTCATGGAGGGCATCATTGGCTGGAAGCCGCCCTGGAGTCCTGGAGCGGTTCGGTTTCCTCGCGACGAGTCGGTCGAACACCGGCACGTTTTCGCGGAGCAACTGCGGGGCAGAGACTTCGATCTTGATCGGCTCGTCGGAGCCTTTGATGCGATATCGGACGATCGCCTGACCGAATACGGGGATGCCCTGCCCGAGGAATGGGTCGGTGACGGGTTGGTGCTGAACCGGATACTGGAGTATATCGCCGAGCTGCGCGATCACGTGGACGCGGCGGCGGAGGAAGTGAAAGGGGCGCTCCAATGAAAACCGCCTATACCTACACGATTCTGCGGTACGTGCATGACACGGCCACGGGCGAGTTTCTCAACGTCGGAGTGGCGCTCCTGGCCCCGGAAGCGCATTACGCAGGCATGCTGTGCCGCAGCACGTACGGAAGACTCTCAAAGGCTTTTCCCGGCATGGACGGCGAGGCGTTTAAGAACGTGCTGCGTTACGTTCAGTCGCGCTTTGACGAGATCGGCGACCGGTTGCGCGAAGAGCTCGCCTTTGACGGCATCCCGAGAAATGTTCTCGAACTGGCACACAGCGTCCTCCCACCGGACGACAGTTCCCTGCAATGGTCCCCGCCGGGTAGCGGGCTGACGGCCGATCCTTCCCGAACCCTGGAGGGGATATTCGAGCGTATGGTCATGGCCTACGACGGCCGGACTTCCAAGGAGAGCCGGTCGGACGAGGAGGTTTGGCGTACCTACAAACGGGAGCTGGAGGCCCGCCGCCTGTTGCGGCATTTCAAGCCCAAGACTATTGCAGTTCAGGATGACGAGGTTCAATTTCGCTGCGCGTGGAAGAATGACGTGTGGCATTGCCTGGAGCCGGTGTCGCTCGACCTCGTCGCCCCCGAGAGCATCCGCGAAAAGGCCCACAAGTGGCTCGGCCAGATCATGAGTGTCAAGGACGCCCCCGAACCGTTCAAGCTGTACCTGCTCCTGGGGGAACCGCAGCAGGAAGACCTCCGTGCGGCTGTGGAAAGCGCGGTGAGCATCTTGGGTAAGATCCCCGTCGAGAAGGAGATCGTCCGGGAGAACGATGCGGAGGAGTTCTCGGAGCGTCTCACGCGGGAGTTTGAGCTTCACGAAAACTCCGCCCGGTGAGTGTCAGTCATACCATCCGCCGCGCACGTCCGGATCGCTCATACCGGGCCCATCGGAGTGCACATTGAGGGGGACCATTCAACGCGGGAGATGGGGGTGAGACCCGTTGCGACGACACCACGGAGGGCGAATTTCACGGCGGTCTGAAATCGGGTTATGAACCTGATTGTCCGCCTTCGCGGGACGTGCGCAAGCGGCCGTCCTTGTTGACACCGATGCGACGGGGCTCCAGAGCGGCTTCCGCATTGACTGACCTTGAGCAAAGGGGTACATTGCCCTATCCTCGTCTCCGGCGGGTCGCGAGGGGGTTGTTTGCCTGTCAACCTCCGGCAAGGGCGCGGCGTATACTCGCAGGATAGCTGCGTCTCCGGAAGAAGGGGCAAGCGGAGGAGGACCGGCTCGGAAAGAGGGCGACGGTACGGCGTCCGGGCGCTTCGCGGTTTCCGAGGCCGAGGAACTTCCCCTATACCCGATCCGCAACAGAAAGGAAGGAATACGGAACATGGCGATGGCGCTTCGACTTGTGGGGTTGGCCTGTTTCATGGGCGTGTGGGCGGTGGTAGGCATCGGCTGCACGGGCGGCGACGAGGCTCCCGTGCCGACCGCAGAGACGGCGCAAGCGCCCGAGCCGGCGTCGGAGCCGGCGTCCGAAACACCCGTGGCCGCCGCACCGCCTGCCGAACCCGCGCCTGCGGCGGAGCCCGAGCCCGAGCCGGAACCCGAGGCGCCGCCGGCTCCGCAGTATCCGCGAAACCTCGTCTGGAACGGTTCGTTCGAGCACTGGCACCCCGGCTCCCCCAGCAGTTGGCGCGTCAATTCGTCTCAGAACGTCGTGGTGGCGACCAAGAACATCACGGACGGGGCGAAGGCCATCGAACTGCGTGACGCCGGCGAAGGAGGCTGGGCGCGGATCGAGCAGAACCTCATTCCCAATCCCGCCGTAAAGGGCAAGACGCTGGACGTCAGCTTCGATGTCCGCGCGACCGTGGCCGACGTGGCGGGCGCCCTTGTCGAGCTGCCCTCGGGCGAGACGTTCAAGAAGGTCATCGGCAAGACCGACGGGTTCGAGCGCATGTCCTTCCGCGTCCAGGTGCCGGAAGACGCCGATCCGGAAGAGCTTACGCTGCGCCTGTACCGCGCGGGGGGCTCCCGGGGCGTCGTGTACATCGACAACGTGCGCGCCGTGATCCTGGAGGACTGAGACGGAGGCTGGAATGGGCCGAGGGCGTTCTTGTTCTCGGCCGTCGTTTCATCCTCTCTTCGGGGTGATTTGCCCATGAAACGGGCCCTGAGCCGGATGGGACGGGCCGTGCTGCGGGGCTATGCGGCGACGGTGCCCACGGCGACGTCGGACGCGCCGCGCGCCATCCTCGTCCACAGCATCGGGGGCATCGGCAACTCGCTGATGGCCACGCCCCTGCTTCGCGAATTGCGCCGGCGGTATCCGGACGCGCGGATCGACTTCCTGACCTAGCCCGGAGCCGCCGTGCTGCTTGCCGACAACCCCCACGCTTCGCGGGTTGCCGCAGACCCTTTCTACACCCGCGGCCTGGTCCGGGGCCTGGGGGGCTCCGAGCGGTACGACGTGGCCTTTCACACGCTGAACACGGTTCATCCCAAGTGGCTGTGGCGGAGCGTGGCGGCCCGCGTGCCCGAGCGCATCGGACATGCGTATCCCTTCCGGCCCGAGGACGACTTCACATCACTGTTCACGCGGCGCGTACCGCTCATCGAAGGCCGCCACGACGTGGAAGGCAATCTTGATCTGCTGCGCGCGCTGCCCGGCTCGCTTCACGAGGCGGGGTCTCTCGAATTGGCGTTGCCCGATAGCGCCCGAGAGGAGGCGGAGAAGCGCTGGAGCCGCCGGTCGGGCGGGCCTGTGGTGGGGCTGTGTCCCGGCTCGTCGGGATGGATGTCCTTCAAGCGCTGGCCGCGGGAATCCTATGTGGAACTGGCCGAGGCCCTGGCGCGGGAAGTGAAGGACGTGGAGCTTCGCGTGTTCTGCGGTCCGGACGAAGCCGACGAGGCGGCCTTCTGGCGGGAGCGGATGGACGGTCGCGTCGAAGTGGTGGAGGGCCTGCCGCTGCCGACCTACGCCGCCGCCCTCGAGCGATGCGACGCCCTGGTGTGCAACGACAGCCTGCCCGTACACATCGCCTCGGCTCTCGAGGTGCCCGTGGTGGGGCTATACGGTCCCACCGATCCGCGCCGGACCGGGCCGTGGAAGGGGCCGCACCGGGTGGTTCATCCCGAAGGCGACTGGACTCCGTACTTCCGCGTGCCGTACCCTCCCGATCCGGGCCGGTACCCGCCCTATATGGCTCGCATTCCGACGGAGCGGGTATTGCAGGCCGTGCTGGAGCTGCTGGCAGAGCGACGTCCGGCCCCGGCCGATTGACCAAGAGAGGGGTTTCCGCGTGAAACAAGTCATCAACAAGCGGGGCGCCGTGTCCGTCGAGGAAGTGCCGGCGCCCGTGTGCGGTCCGGGCGAGGTGAAGGTGGCGCTGACCCATTCGCTGATCAGTGCCGGCACGGAATTGAGCAACGTGCGGCTCGCGGGTCAGGGCCTGGGGTCGCGGGCCCGGGAACGGCCGGACCTCGTGAAGAAGGTCATCGACCGGGCCCGGTCTCAGGGCATCGTCGCGGCATACCGCGCCGTGCAGGACAAATTGAACGAGCCCCGGCCGCTGGGCTACAGCGCCGCGGGCGTGGTGGTCGAGGTCGGCCGCTTGGTCACAGGTTTCACGCCGGGCGACCGCGTGGCCTGCGGCGGCGCCACGGCGTGCCACGCCGAGATCGTGGTGGTTCCCGAGAACCTGGTGGTTCACGTCCCGGAAGAGGTGCCCCTCGACCACGCCGCCTTCGCCACGGTGGGGAGCATCGCCATGCAGGGCATCCGCCGGGCCCGGCCCGAGTTCGGCGAGGTCTTCGTGGTGTTCGGCCTCGGACTGGTGGGACAGTTGTGCGTTCGGTTCGCCAAGAACGCCGGACTGCGGGTTCTCGGCTTCGATCTCATGCCGGACCGCGTGGAACGGGCGAAGGAGTTGGGCGCCGACGCGGCCTGGACCGTCGCCGAGGCCGAGGCCGTCGAGCGCGTGGCCGATTTTACCAACGGCTGGGGCGCCGACGCCGTGGTGGTGGCGGCGGCCACCTCGAGCTCCGATCCCATGAACACGGCCATGGCGATGCTGCGGGAGCGGGGCCGCGTCTCCATCGTGGGCGCCGTGGGACTCGAACTCCAGCGCGGCGTCTTCTACATGAAGGAGCTCGACGTGCACATGTCGCGCTCCTACGGTCCCGGCCGCTACGACCGCGACTACGAAGAGCGGGGGATGAAGTACCCGCCGGCCCACGTCCGCTGGACCGAGACGCAGAACATGGCGGAAGTCCTGCGCCAGATGCGCGACGGGCTCCTGCGGGTCGACGGCCTGATCTCCGCCGCCTATCCCATCGAGGAGGCCGACAAGGCCTACGCGGCGCTCCAGGAAGGCGATCCGAAGCCCCTGGGGGTGATCCTGACCCATCGCGGCCTCGAGGCACACGCGGCC